>CAZEGO010000046.1:6015-10176 GCA_964511955.1 uncultured Planctomycetia bacterium
TTTATGCTGCATATGCGGGCGTGCGCGTACTGTATGTAATAAACCGGGTTTTCCGCGGATTCTTTCTTAGCGAGTTCTATATCAAAATCCAGATGACTGTCCGTTTTTCGCATTATAAAGAAAAACCTCGCCGCGTCCCGGCCGACCTCGTCTATCACTTCCCTCAGAGTTATGAACTCGCCCTGCCGGGTCGACATCCTGACAGGTTTTTTATCCCTGTAAAGCGAGACCAGCTGAGCTATTAAAATGGAAATTTTTTCTTTTTCGTAGCCCAGCGCCTGACAGGCAGCTTTTATCCTTTTTATGTAACCGTGGTGATCCGGCCCCCAGATGTTAATTATACGGTCGTATCCCTTTTCGAGTTTTTGCCGGTGATAGGCTATATCCGGCGCCAGATATGTATAAGTACCGTCGCTCTTAATAAGGACCCTATCTTTATCGTCTCCGAATACCGTAGATGAAAACCAGGTGGCCCCGTCTTTATCGTATATAAACTTTTTTTCTCTCAATCTGTCGAGGGTCTTCCCAACTTTATCGCCCTCCGAAAGACTCTTCTGGCTGAACCATGCGTCGAACTTTACCCCAAAATCCTCAAGATCTGTCTTTATCTGTTTCAGTATTCCGGAACAAGCGTAAGCCGTAAAAAATTCCCTTGTAAGGCTTGTTTTTCCTTTAATTTCCGGGTCGTCTTTTACGGCCGCGGCAAGATCACGAATGTAAGAGCCTTTGTAGCCGTTCTCGGGAAACTCCGTCCTCCCTTCCGTTATTTCCGCATATCTGGCTTTTACCGAATCTCCCAGCAACTCCATCTGCACGCCTTCGTCGTTTACATAATATTCTTTCGTGACCTTGTATCCGCACTCTCCCAATATCCCGGCCAGGCTGTCACCTATGGCCGCCTGGCGCCCGTGAGCTACGGTGAGAGGCCCCGTGGGATTGGCGCTGACAAACTCGATCTGCACCTTCATGCCTTTTCCGAGCGAAGACGCGCCGAAATCACGGCCCGTTCCGAACATCCTCTCAAGCTCGCCCCATAAAGCTTCTTCCGAAAGGTAAAAATTTACAAACCCGGGTTTTTCCGCCTTTGCTTCTTTAACGAATTTCGCGCAATCGGGCGACCGGCGGATACAGGAGGCGAGTTCTTCGGCTATGGCCATGGGGTTTCTTTTTAAAAGTTTGACCAGGCGCATGGCTATGTTTGTCGAAAAATCGCCGTATTTTTTTTCTTTCGGCGATTCGAGATAAACCGGTATATCCTCGCGGCCCGGGCAATCCGGGTACGTTTCGGACAGCGCACTTTTTAACAATGATATTATTTTTTGCTCTAATATACTCATCCTAAAAAACATAAGAGCATAAACGCCATCGTGTAATCGCACTTATGCTCTTTACCGGTTTACAGCTTGTTATCCGCGCCTCTTTTTTTTGCTTTTTCTGTTTTTCAGTGTCTTCAGGAAAACCTGTACTATTTTAGGGTCGAACTGACTGCCCGAGCCTTTTATCAA
Source organism: uncultured Planctomycetia bacterium (assembly GCA_964511955.1). Taxonomy (GTDB): domain Bacteria; phylum Omnitrophota; class Gorgyraeia; order Gorgyraeales; family Gorgyraeaceae; genus CAZEGO01. The sequence goes on from CAZEGO010000046.1 coordinate 7,521, forward strand.
CTCTTCTTTTGCCTTGTTAAAAGAAAGGGCTTTTCTGTACGGCCTGTCGGACACCATTGATTCATAGGCGTCCACCACCGCGAGTATCCTCGCACCCAGCGGAATTTTGTTTCTTTTCAATCTTCCGGGATATCCTTTGCCGTCATACCTCTCATGGTGCCGTAATATCAAAGGCGCCAGATCGCTCAAAAAACCTATCTGCTCTACTATGCCCGAGCCCAGGACAGGGTGCATAATCATTATCTTCCACTCCTCATCCGTTAATTTGGAAGGTTTTCTAAGTATCCCCACGTCTATGCCTATTTTGCCTATGTCGTGAAGAAGGCTGGCGTATTTTAAAATTTCTTTTTCCTTGTTCGACAACCCCAGTTCTTCGGCTATATCGATGCAATGCTCCATTACCTGCTCGGAATGTCCATAGGTATGGTTGTCTTTGGCGTCTATTATGTTAGACAGTGTCTTTATAGTGTTTATGTAGCCCATCTTGGCCTGTTCGTAGAGTCTGGCGTTTTCTATGGCTATCGCCGCCTGGGAGGCAAGCATGGACAGGAGTTCAACGTTCTCTTTGTCGTATTTTCCGGTCTTGGCGTTGTAGATACTGAGGACACCGACTATCTCTCCTCTTTGGGAAAGCGGCACTGTCACCAGCGATCTTAACCCTTTTTGTTTTACAAGATGGGGGTATTTGTAGAGTTTTTCCTTTTTTAGGTCGTTTATTATGTACGGCTTTTTTTCCTTTACGGCCCTGCCCGCTATGCTTTCTCCGACTTTCAGTTCATTTTTTATCTTAAACAGGCTGCCGTTGATGCCGTAGGAGCTTCTCAGGGCGAGGATTTCTTTGGTGCGATTCAGGAGCCGCAACGTGCAACAGGATGCATTCATCAGCTTCGCGGCTTTTTGTGTGATTAGATTCAGTACTTCGTCCAGATGAAGGGTCGAGGTTAGGGTCTTGCCGACCTCATACAGGGAAGAGAGTTCTTTTATTTTCTTTTCGTAGTTTTTTTGTAGCCTGTCTTTTTTGCTGGTTTTTTTCGGCATGGCCTGACTTTCGAAGCATCACCCCACAAACTTTCCAGATTGTAAAAGCTTCTTGTCTCTGCGTCGAAGATATGTACCAACACGTCAAACGCGTCTATGAGTATCCAGTTAGCTTCTCTGTAGCCTTCTATAGCGGAAAGCTTTTCATCGTGTTCTGCCAAGCCACGCTCTATGTTGTCCGCTATTGCCTGAGCCCTGATAGCGGAACTTGCGGTAACGATGACAAAATAATCCGTCATATCAGACACTTTTTTCATGTCCAATATCACAATATCATCGGCTTTTTTGCTGTGAGATAGCTCAGCTACAAGCAATGCTTTTTCTTTAGACTTCACTATATGATTACGTATAAAAAATAACTATTTTCCTAATATGCAAAACATGCTGGTACCGCAGGAAGGACATTTGCCTTTCATCGCCTTTCTTCCGTTCTTCATCGTTACCTGCTTAGGTTCATTCATTTCTTTTTTCGCCTTGCATTTCACGCAATACGCTTGTGCCATTCCGCACCTCCTTTATAATTGTCATAAATTTAACATAATATCCGGGAAATGTCAAATATTTTCTATGTCGAAAACAATTTCGATAAAAGCGTTTCTTTCGCGCGTCAGTTATTATCCGACGTGCGATGGCCGGTTATAGAGCCTGTGTTTCTTTATGTAGCGCGCGACTTTTACCGGCAAAAGTCCTTTCAGGGTTTCTCCCTTTGCCGCTTTTTTCCTTATTTCACTTGAAGAGATATCCTTGGCGTGTATGTCCATCACCGTAAAGGCTTTCCGGGTTTTCTTCAAAGAGAAGCCGGGGCGCTTGATCACCACAAACTCGCAGATCTTCGTCATATCGGTTAACCTTTTCCATTTATCTATAATCCTCAACGAGTCCGAGCCGGTTATGAAAAATATACGGGCAGTATTGCCATATTTTCTTCTGAAGAATTTTATGGTATCTACGGTATAGGATTTGCCGCGCCGTTTTATTTCCACGTCGGATAACGCAAAGCCTTTTCTGCCTTCCAGGGCCAGCTTCAGCATCTTAAGACGGTCTTGCGGAGGAGTTATGAAGGTTTTATCCTTATGCGGCGGGATGTAAGCGGGTATAAAAATAACCTTGCTTAATAACAACCTTTTTTTGACTTCTCCGGCAAGATAGGTGTGTCCGTTATGAACGGGGTCAAAAGTCCCCCCAAGCAAACCTATTCTCATTTATTTATGTTGCCTCCGGATATAGCCTCAAAGGCTGTGTATGGACTTACCGCGCACGGCTTCCGAAGCTTCCTGCACAGCCTCGGACAGTGTCGGATGTGCATGAATAGTAGCGGCTAATTTTTCCGAAGTCACGCCGAGCTGAACGCAAACGGCGATCTCGGCTATAAGTTCGGACGCCCCCGGGCCGATAATCTGTGCGCCTATGATTTTATCTGTTTTGTCTTCTGTCACCAATTTTACAAATCCTTCTGTCTCGCCGAGCACATGGGCTTTTCCCAGCGAGGAAAAGAGAAACTTTCTGCTCCCGGCTTCAATCCCTTCCCGGCGGGACCTGTCCAGGGTAAAGCCTACGCTCGCCACCTGAGGGTAAGTAAAAGTCGCACTGGGTACTGCCCGGTAATTTACTTTGGAAT
>CAZEGO010000047.1:0-9989 GCA_964511955.1 uncultured Planctomycetia bacterium
ACCTTTCCACCTCTATGCCGTTATGAATAAGCTCTATTTTGTATTCCGGAACCCTGAAATCGGTTTTCAGATGCTCTCCGACCGCTTCGCTTATAGCAATAACCTTAGTGCCCCATGCCGGAAACAACACCCTTCCGGGGTTCCTGTTAAAAAAACCATGGCAGGTGGTAACGAATTTCGCACCGCATAGGCGGGAAGCCAAAAAACCCACTACCTGAGTCACCCTTGTCTGAGAGTGTATTATATCTATCCTCAGCCTTCTGGCCAAAGCTACCACGTCAAACACGCTCCTTATGACTTTAAGGCTTAATTCCGATTTGGTAATTATGTCTATTTTTAAGTGAGAAACGCCCCCGGCCGCCAACTCCGCCGCCATGGCCCCTCCTCCCGACGCGACAAACACGTCGTTACCCGCGGATTTTAAAGACTTCGCGAGAGTTATTACATAACTGCTTATTCCGCCGATATTAAGATGTGTGGTAAGTAATAATATTCTCATATGTCAAAAAGTTTTCTTTATGCCGGGTTTTTGGGTTTTTGTCTTCACTTTAGGTCTTTCTATCACATTCATTATCAGTTTATAAATTTCATCCGGTGATATTTTTTTCATACACTCCATCTTTCTGCATCTCTCTCTGTAACAGGGTGCGCATTTAACTTCTTTCTTGACGACTATGCCCCTGGGCGTGGGCTCGAAATGCCTGCGGGGATCGGTAGGCCCGAACAGCGCTATGAAATCCGTTCCCACGCTTGACGCTAAATGCATAGGGGCGCTGTCACCCGTAACAAACACCTTGCATCTTTTGATTAAGGCTGCTAACTGCATTATGGTGGTTTTACCCGAGGCGTCTATGACTTTAGCCCGTGTCATCCGTGTAAAATCTTCGGAAAGGTCCTTTTCTTCTTCGGAAGCGGTAATCACTATCCTAACTCCTCTCAACGAAAGCATATCGGATAACCTGGCAAAATATTTCAGGGGCCATCTTTTTGTCCTCCAGCTCCCTCCTATGTTTACCCCAACCAAAAGATGTTCGTCGCTTACCCATTCCCTGCTCAAAAACTCATCCACATAAGAAAAGTCTTCCTTACTAGGCCATACTTCCAACCTTTTAGAAGCCCCTGCGGTGTTAACCCCGGCTTTTTTGAGCACTCTGAACTGTTCTTCCACGGGGCCGACATCTATCTTGAAACGACGCAGCGGTTGATTAATTAAAAAACCTAACTTTCTGTTGTTATATCCGTATCTTTTGGGAACGCTCCCCAGCCATGCCAGGAGATGACTGGCCCTGTTGTTTTGAAAATCTACGGACATATCAAAATCCGCTTTTCTTATCTTTTCCCCGACACGGAAGAAGCCTTTTGGCCCGTAATCGTTACCGCTTCTGTCGTATAAAATAATATCGTCTATATAAGGACATTTTTTCAAAACTCTTCTTGCTTCCGCGCCAAGAAGGACTGTGATAGAGGCTTCGGGAAAAGCGTTCCTTATGACCCTCAGGCTTGGAGTAACCAAAATTACGTCGCCTATGGCGCCTATTTTTATAATCAATATTCTTTTCTTTTTTATCGATTCCCGGTAAATTTTTAAGGTCTCCTCGGTCATCTTCTCGAGGCTGTATTCTTTTTCCACCTTTTTCCTGGCCTCGACCGCCAGGTTAGCGGCCAGCTCTCTGTTTTTAAGGAGTTTTAAAATTGAATCTACCATTTCCATTATATCGCCGGATCTTACCAATATACCGGTAACTCCGTCTTCCACGATATCCACCACTCCGCCTATCCGCGTGGCTATAACCGGGATACCGCTGGCTCCGGCCTCTATAATAACACGGCCGAAAGCTTCCTGCCCTACCGAAGGCAAAATAAGAAGGTCTATTTCGGACATTATCTTCGAAATATCTTTTCTGGAACCAAGGAATTCCACGAAATCCGTTATATTTAATCTTCGTATCAGAGATTCCAACTCGTGCTTGTATTCGGGTTTGTCTTCCGGAGCGTCACCTACTATCAATATCTTAACCTTCGGAAAAACCCTTATAACCCTGGCTATCGACTGAAGAAAAAAAGCGTGCCCTTTAATAGGGGTGATCCTGCCTATAACCGCCACTTTGTATTCGGATTTTTGAGAGATATCGACGTTCCTGAATCGGAACTTATCCAGATCCACACCCCTTGGAATGAATTTTATTCTCTCTCTCGGGACGGAAAAATTTTTTATCATGTGTCTTCCTATGATACCCGAAGCCACTATCACGTATCTACCCCAACCCATAACACGGCTAAACAAATGCGTGGAATAATAACCGTGTGCCGTAGTTATAAACGGGGTACCGGTCTTTCTGCACGCGAAAAACGCTATAATCGCGGGTACGCGTGAACGCGCATGAACCACGTCGATGCGTTCTTCCTTTATTATATCCCGCAGTTTCCCAGACATTTTTATAACGGTAAATAAAGATTTCTTATGAACCGGTAATCTTATATGTCTGGCCCCGCAATCCAGGAGGGACCCTACCATTCGACCTCCGTTCGATACCACTATTACCTTATGGCCTTTTTTGACCAGCTCCTTGGAAATGTCTACCGTTCCAGTCTCAACACCTCCTACTTCCAGCCTTGGCAATATCTGCAGAATGTTCATAATATAGACTTGACTCTCCGGGTAATCTTCTGTCGGTCCTCCGGTCTTTTTATGCCGGGCTTTTCCGCAAGTACGGTGTCGATTTTCGCCGCCACTTCTCCCGACCCCGCCGTATGTATATAACCTCTGCCTCTTAAATAACTTATGAATTTCATGTATTTTGACTTTCGCTCGGGATGGTGCCCTCTGTTGAAAACTATAACATGTCTTCCGGAATCTACGGCCTCAGATATCATCGAGGTGGAATCGGGAGAGACTATTATAAGGCCGCACGAGGCGAATATATCATTCATAGCGCCTTTTTTATCATTGTCGCTGACTATAACCAGCATACCGCACATTCGATTACCGGCCAGTTTTTCTTTAAGAACGGAACTGACTTCTCCGGGAGTCCTTCTTGATGTCGTCGCGTATATTTTTAAATTCCTTTTTTCCGCAGCCCTTAGAACCTGGTCTGTTATTTCAGCGATATCGGTCTTATCCATCCTGAAATTCCTGGTATCCCCGCCTATAAGCAGCCCTATACCATCCTCCCCAACAGTTTTATTCTCTGCGTAACGCGCGGGAGTAGGTACCATCTCCGTAATAAGCATGTTGGGTTTTACCCTGGACGGCCTGTCATGTTCCGGAAGAATCACCAGGTCGAATTTTCCGCTCCGGCCCCATCCAGGCTTCATTATGACCGCATTCCTGGCGTTATTTTCGTATTTAAAAAAAACATTTGTACTCACGGTCGAAGCACCGCAGGAAATTACGATATCCGCGTACAGGTTTTTTATTTTCTCGTAGGATTCTTTTTTCAGACAAAATTTAAGGCACTTAAGGCAACCCTGACAACGACTGCCGGCGAACAAGCTCGTCAGGCATAACAGAAAGCGCGTGAAACGGTTTCGAAATTTTACTTCCGCGGTTTCGACATCCGCACGCGCTTTTTCCGAAATATCCCTTGAACTCAATCTGGAAATCAGTGCTTTCTCTACGGTTTCAGCTACGGCCATAGACTGGTTAAAATGCCCTTTCTTCCCGTCGGTAAGTATAACGACCTTCCGTACCGGCGTACTTTTCCATCGCTTATGGGACCATAGCCATTGTTCCGGATGTTTCGTTATAAATGACTCCGTTATTCTGTTGGCATCCGAAAGGACTTTTTTGATCTTTTCCTCTTTCGAACCTTCGCTGCCCGGCTTTATTTCCTTAAGGATCTCTATCCTGTGCCTGCCTGCTCCTTCTCTTATTATAAAAGCCGGCAAAATAGCAGCTCCCGTATTTATCCCAAAACTGACAACACCGGGAGCAGTAGAAGCCGGTCTTCCGAAAAAGTCTACAAATACGCCGTTAGCCCCCGCGTCCTGGTCCGAAAGCATGGCTACTAAATCCCCGCTCCTCAGGATTTTTATGATTTCCCTGACCGAACCCTTCGATACGACTCTTGAGCCGGTCATCCACCTGTATCGGTTAAGTATGCCGTTAAGCCTTGGATGCTTTTGCTCCCTGGCAAAAACGTTAAGGTTGTAGCCTTTATGACTGACCAGCAAAGGCGCCAACTCCCAGTTGCCGAAATGAGCCGTCAGGAATATAACTCCTCTTTTCTCGTTGAGCACCCTTTCAAGGTTTTCTATGCCTTTGACCGTCATTTTAGTATCCATATATCGCTTGTTCATTTTTGGCATCCTGAATATCTCTATTACATTTATTCCTAAATTCCGGAAATGCCGCCTGACTATTTTTCTCATCTCGTCGGGCTGCTTGTCACGAAAAGCCGCCTTTACGTTGGCGTAAGCTATGGCACGTCTCTTCGGGTTCAAATGATATGCCGTATCGCCTATGATTTTCCCCGCGAATAAGGCTATCTTTAAGGGAATATATAGAAATACGAAACCCAGAAACTTAAGCGTTAAAAAGCCCAATAAGTCTATTATAGAATCTTTGTTCATTTTCGATTATCCGCAGTTTAATCCTAAGCACCGCTATCGCAGGAGCAAAGGACTTTATCCCCGGTACGCTTTCCAATCTTACGGCATCTTTCTCCGTAGTTACCACAAAGTCTACATTATTATTTAAACAATATCGCTCGATACGATTTAAATCCTTGTCTTTATACCAGTAATGATCCCTGAAAACGAAATGTTTTTCATAGCCCAGGCCGGCTTTCAGCGCCGTTTTTTCGAATGAAACCGGATCCCCTATAGCCGTTACCAATGCTATTTTCTTTTTCCTCAAAATGCCTGCGTCTATTTCCCGGTCGTCCAGGAGGCCCTGCATAAAAGATGTTTCGTGTACGGATTTGACCCTCAGCGCTTCGGGGTTGATTTTTTTTAAAATCTCCTCCAGGCGGCCGGTCCCGTCTTCGTTTTCCCTTAAATCGGTCTTTGTCAGCAAAAAGATATCGGCTCTCTTCAAGGCGTATAACCCTTCTCTGAGGCACCCGGCCGGAATAAGCAATCCGTTACCGAACGGCCTTGAGCTGTCAATACAGACTATGTCCAGATCCCTGTCTAATTTCCTGTGTTGAAAACCGTCATCAAGAATAACTCCCCGGACATCATGTTTTTTTACGGCTTTTATGCCGTTCTTAAACCTGTCCGGGCCGCTAAGTACGGGTACGCTCCGGCTTATAATCCTGCTTTCGTCTCTTCCATATCCCCTGGTAAGGACCGTCGTTTTGATTCCCTTTCCCGAGAAAAACCCGGCGATGAAGATAACCGTCGGGGTCTTTCCAGTGCCGCCCCACGTAATATTGCCCACGCTTATAACCCGGGCAGGTAATTCGCGGATTTTAAATATACGCTTATCGTATAAAAAATTTCGCAAAAGAGTCGCGAGATAATACACAAAAGAAAAAGGTATAAAAAAATACCTTAAAAAATTTATCCCCATACGATTTTTCAGATCAAAATAACCCTGCCAGTATCAACACTGTGATAAAAACCAGCGAAACCAGTGTAACCGTCGAGCCCGAACGTAACCATTCTTTAGTGGTTATGGGAGCGCGGGATTTCCTGCTTATAGCTATACCCAAAATACCGGCAGCATGCCCTACGGGAAGGCCGTTAGCCCCAAACCCCACACCCAAGGCCAATATCCACCAGAGGGAGTTACCGTTTACGCCAAAAACCGATAATGTCTTAACCACGGGGATCATGACCATGGTAAAAGGCACCGCGCCTACCATCGAAGACAATAAGGCGGTCACCCATAAGAGAGCGATTTTATATGCCGTAATATCCACCTTAGCAAGATGTACGGTTTTATTGGCAAGATAAAATAACACTCCGGTCTCATTGAGACCGCCTACTATCACAAAAAAACACAAAAAAAACGCCAGAACAGACCATTCTACGTCGCGGAATATTTCTTCGGGATTCGGCCTAATCAATAAAAAAGCCAATCCCGCGCCGAATAAGGCTATAAAAGAGGGATACAGATGCAGGGTATCATGCAGGAAAAACAGCGTAAACGTGATGAACAGGACAACCACGCATTTAATCATGCTCTTTCTGTCTTTTATTGTCTCGGCGGTTTTTATTTTTAAAATTGCATGGATGTTCCTTGGCTTATCTTGAAGTTTTTTTCTGTAGATTCCCATAAGCACGGAAAGTGAAATAAATATCACTGCTACGGTCAAGGGAAAAAGATTTTTCAGAAAGTCATTGAAACTGAGCCCTGCGGCCGAACCTATAAAAATATTCGGAGGGTCTCCCACCAGAGTAGCCACTCCTCCTATTATCGACAGCAGTATCTCGGTCATAAGGACAGGTAATGGGTTTATACCGAGTATGTCACAAACCAATATGGTTATCGGGCCTATTATAACCACGGTCGTAACATTATCGACCATCATGGACAAAAAAGCCGTAGACACCCCAAGTAAAGCCATGAGCTTCCAGGGTATGCCTTTTGAAAGTTTAGCCAGAGTTATGGCAATATAGGTAAAAAACCCTGTATTTTTTAACATCGAGGCTATTATCATCATTCCCAGTAATAATCCGAGCGTGTTAAAATCTATTGCGGCCAAAGCCTCTTTCTGAGAATAAAAACCCGTTGCCATCCCCAGGATAACCATTGAAATAGCGCATCCGGATATGGCTATTACCTTGTCTATTTTTTCCGTAACGATGAAATAAAGCGCGGTAAGTAATATAACGCTCGCCCCGATTGACGCTACCATTTAAAACATGTCTCCTTTTCGAAAAAGGACCTGCAAATATCCCCCCTAGTGATAATACCGCTGATAATGTTATCTCTACCGACCATAACTCTCCTGACTTTATGTTTTCTCATAACGGCCGCTACCTTAAGTATGGATACATCTTCGGTTACCATAACAACCTTTTTTTGCATGATATCAGCCGCTACGAACAGCTCAAAACACGGCAAAGACTCAAACTCTTCGTCCAGGACACCAAAGTTATCTATAAACATTATGTTTTCCCCCAGCAGGTCAAAATAATCGGGAAGAAATATGGACAGGATTTCGGATTTGGTTATAATCCCCAGAGCCTTCTTGTCCTTATCGGTTACCGGTAATCCGCCGTAACGGGTCCTTCTGAATATTTCGTATATCTCACGCAATCCCGTTGCGGCTGATACCGTAACCACGTCTTTTGTCATTATCTCTTTTGCATTCATATATATTCTATATATAAGATATTATAACGTAACGGAAAACACAAGGTTTTTTTACGGGCTGGGAAAAGGGGGTTAATAAGTTATGGGCACCACCGAAATACCGTCAATCGTTAAAAGCGATATTCAATATGTCATGTCTTCCCACTATCCCCACCAGTGTTTTTCCGTCATACACGGGAAGGGTGTGGATGTTTCTTCTATGCATGATGGCCAGGGCTTTTTGAGCTTTGAGAGTTTTCTGGACCTTCACCACTCTTTTCCCGGCGGCTTTCGATAAAGGCATGTCCGATACCCTGCTTAGCGCCGCCATTCTGTGGCCGTGCCTTGAAAGAGACCTGTTTAGAAAACGCAAAAGATCCGTAGTGGTGATTATGCCTGTAACGTCCGATTTATTGTCTTTTTTTACCACGAGTATCCCGTTTACCCTGAACCTCAAAAGTATATGCGCCGCCTGTTTGACGGTGGCGTTTTCTTTTATGGTAACCACGTCTTCCGACATTATATCTTCGAGTCTTACTTTAAGCATACCTGCGCTTTCCTGTTTATTCTTCTTCGAACCAGGATTTTATTATGACGTTCTCGCCTTTTGACTCCTGCACCTCTTTCAGAGAAAAAAGAATGGCCTGGATTTCCGATATCTTGTCCTTGACCGAATCCATGTTTCCGGCTTCGTCCCGAGTCAGGCTTTCGATATTCTCTATCTTAACACCCAGTTTCTGCGCGTTCTCGTTCGTTACCTGTACGAGACTGTCTATCACGGTTTTGGTCATCTTATTGGCGTCCACCTTACTGAACACCAGTTTCTTGACAGATTCCTGAAGGTCGACGAGTCTGGTATTAAGATTAACTATGCTCTTATAGATATTCTCCGGTTTGCTTTTTGCTCCCAGCTCTCCTCTGGTATATTCGACCTCCTCAAGTACATCTTTGGCCTTGCTCCTGACTTCGTCTATCTTACCGAATACCGTGTCCGCCGTGGACGTATCCGTAGCCTGCCCCAACCTCCCGAAAAGCGTCTCGGCCGTATCGTCATCTGCCGTGGATCCTATCAATTGGCTGTAACCCTCGATGTTATTAAGCCTGCCGAACAGAGTGCTCTCATCCGTAGAATCCAGCGACGTACCTATATACGTCTCCAGAGTATCAAGCATGGTTTCCAACTCGGAAGTAAGATCGGATGTCACCTTGCCTACTTTCCCGAAAAGCGTGGACATAGAGGTCGTATCATCGGCGGAACCTATAAGCTCGGCGTAATCTTTTATACTGTCCAGGACTCCGAACAGCGACTCAACCGCGTCCGTATCAGTCTCCTGTCCTATTCTTTCCACGTAGTCTTTTACGTTATCTATTTTACCGAACAAAGAGTTGGCTGTATCGGTGTCGGCAGTGGATCCCAGCTGTTCCACGTAAGCCGATATCTCCGACAATTCGTCAAACAGTGTCGTCTGTTCATCGCTGGTAAGAGCATCTCCTATAAGCTCGGCTATCTCGCCCAATTGAGTGGTAAGCTCTTCGGATAAAATCTCTTCAAGCCGCTCGACCGATTCCTGTATAACGGAAGTATTGAGATCTTCTATGTAAGATGCTATATCTCCCGACATATATTTCATCATTCCAAACAGTGTAGGCGCGCTACCGTCCGTGTTCAAGTCAGTGGCTGGGTCATAGACATCATCCGCCTCGCCCAGCACGAGATTCATGGCGTCTATCGTCTCGATCAGGGTATCCAGATTTGTCGATATAATATCGATTCTGGAACCCAGCGTTGATATATCGGTCCAGTTAATTCCTATGGATGTCATAACCGACAGATCCGTCCAGTTTACGCCGGCCACTGTCTGGCCCTGTAGGTCTGTCCAGTTAATCCCCAGGCCCGTCATGTAACTCAAATCCGCCCAGTTTATTCCGCGTTCTGTCATTACGGTAAAATCACTCCAGTTCACTCCGGCTTCACTCAGAACAGTAACATCGCCCCAGTTTACGCCCTGCTTTGTAAGAACCGTAAAATCACTCCAGTTCACGCCCTGTTCGCTTAACACGCTTACGTCGCTCCAGTTTATTCCGGTTTCTCCCAAAACAGCTACATCCGCCCAGTTTATGCCTCTCTCGGTCAATATAGCCACGTCAGACCAGTTAACGCCGGCCTCCGTATATACGGCGACGTCGGTCCAATTAATACCCGATTCGGTAAGCACACTTATGTCGTTGAAATTTATACCTGCTTCGGTCAATACGGTTAATGCGTACCAGTTTACGCCACCTTCGGATAGAATCGTGATATCGCTCCAGTTCACTCCGCGGCCCGCCATAATTTCCAAATCGCTCCAGTTAATACCAGTTCCCGAAAGTACGGAAATATCCTCGAAATTTACACCTGCCTCGGTGAATACAGATACATCCTCCCAGTTTACTCCGCGTTCGCTTAATATATTGATATCCTCCCAGTTTATTCCGCGTTCACTTAATATATTGATATCTCCCCAATTTATACCGGCTTCCGTTAAAATAGTCAAATCACTAAAATTTACGCCGGATTCGGTCAGAACAGCCACGTCGCTCCAGTTAACACCGGCTTCGGTGAGGATGTTGATATCACTGAAGTTTATTCCTGCTTCCGTAAAAATTTCTATGTCGCTCCAGTTTATTCCTGTCTCGGTAAGAACTGAGAGGTCGCTCCAGTTTATACCCTGCTCGGTGAGGATGTTTACATCGCTCCAGTTTA
>CAZEGO010000048.1:0-9704 GCA_964511955.1 uncultured Planctomycetia bacterium
CGCTTATAAAGACGGACAGTTTTTCGGTGGTTTCTCTTTCCCCGGAACTCTTCTTCAGGAAAAAAGGCAGGTCGGTAAAAGTGAAGCCCATGAAAGGTACTATAGAGAGAGGCAGGGATAAACAGGGAGATTCCATGAATGAGGAAGGCCTGCGTAATAGCCTTAAGAATAGAAGTGAAAACGTCATGATAGTGGATCTCTTAAGGAACGACCTTGGGAGGATTTCGGAATCCGGCAGCGTTAAGGCCGAGAGCCTTTTTGAGGTGGAAAAATACGAGACTCTGTTGCAGATGATATCGGTTATAAAGAGCAGGCTTAAAAAAGACACGCGGCTGTTTGATTTATTGGAAGCCATTTTCCCCTCAGGCTCGGTTACGGGCGCGCCAAAGATAAGCACCATGAGGATAATAAACGCTCTCGAGAAAGAGCCCAGGGATGTCTACACCGGAAGCATAGGTTATTTATCCCCGGAAGGAGACAGTGTTTTCAACGTCGCCATAAGGACGATACTCGTGGACAATAAAACTTCTAATGCGGAGATGGGGATAGGCAGTGGGATAGTATATGATTCCGAACCGCGCAAGGAATTCGACGAATGCCGTCTTAAGGCCGAATTTATGATAAGAGAGAAGAAAAATTTTAGGCTACTGGAGACCATATTGTACAGAACAAAAAAAGGCTATTTTCTCCTGGATTTTCACATGAGAAGGCTCTTAGCATCCGCGGATTATTACTGTTTTAACATAGACCGGAGAAACATAATAAAACGCTTAAACGCGTTAAAGAAAAAATTCAGGAAAAATGTGGATTACAAAGTAAGACTCCTGATAAATAACCGAGGAAATATAGATATACGATATTCTCCTTTAAAGACACAAAAGCGTTCCGGTCTAAGAATAAAATTTTCTAAAAATAAACTGTCGAGCCGTAATGTTTTTCTGTACCATAAAACAACAAACAGGGATTTTTATGATAAAGAATATGCCGGATGGAGTAAAAGGGGTTATTTCGACGTAATTTTCACTAATGAAAAAAACCAGATTACAGAAGGCGCTATATCCAATATAATAATCAAAAAGAAGGGGATATATTATACCCCTCCGGTAGAATGTGGTCTTCTTAACGGGACATATCGGTCTTATCTTTTAAAGACTAAAAAGATACCGTTGAGGGAGAAGGTATTGTATAAAAATGATTTAAAAAATGCCGATAAGATATACGCGGTTAATTCCGTGAGGGGCATGGTAGAGGTGGAGATATGAGGAGTGACGAATATTATATGAAAGAGGCCTTGAGAGAGGCGCGCAAGGCCTTTGAGAAGGACGAAGTTCCCGTAGGCGCCGTTATAGTACACGGAGGCAGTATAGTGGCAAAGGCCCATAATCAGATAAAAACGCTTAAAGATCCCACCGCTCACGCCGAGATGATAGCCATCACCCAGGCCGCCAATTACCTGAAAAATGAGAGATTGATAGATTGTGGTATGTATGCTACAATTGAGCCCTGTAGCATGTGCGCCGGGGCTATGGTCCTTGCCAGGATAAGGAAACTCGTTTACGGGGCAGAGGATCCTAAAGCGGGCGCCTCCGGTTCCGTGATGGACGTAACGAACAACGCAAAACTGAATCACAGGATAGAAGTGATAAACGGCGTATTAGCGGAAGAAGCCGGATATTTGATAAAAGAATTTTTCAGAAAAAAAAGAGGAGAGGTTGCCTAGCTGGCCTAAGGCAGGAGTTTGCTAAACTCCCATACGGGTGAAAGCCCGTATCGAGGGTTCGAATCCCTCCCTCTCCGCCACCGAACCATTCGCTTTGCTCATGTACGGTGCGCGGCACCTATAGTATTGCATAATATTAACTTGAATGGTTCGGTGTCCCGTACCGGAAGAATGACTGGTACTGGGCTGAATAATATATGTATTATATTTATGTTCTTTTAAGTTTGAAGGATAAAAATTTTTATATAGGTTTCTCGGATAATGTAGAACGTAGATTAAAAAAGCATAATTCTGGTAAAACTCCAAACACACAATCAAGAAAACCACTTAAACAGATTCTAAGACATGGTTTGAATGGACACATTCAATAAACTAATTTAAAAGTTCTTGTCTTACCGGTTTTTTATAACTTACTATCCCCAATCCCCCTAAAACAAAAACCCCAAATATTGAAGTTACAACAGACACTCTCAACGCCGGATGTTCGAACACAAACTTTACCCTGTGTCTGCCGGCAGGTACGGCTACGGCCCTGAAGGCGTAATTCGCTCTCATTATTTCAGTTTCTTCGCCGTCTATAAAAGCCTTCCAGCCTTTATGATAACTGTCCGTAAGAAGCATTATAGAGTTAACCGGCAGGAAAGCTTCTATCTCCACTCTTTCATTTTCGTCTATTACGACATCCGTTTTTCCTATGTGCTCGGATTCTTGTATCTCTAGTGAAGGAGGCCTGTCTAGCAGAATAGTTTCGTACGGTTTATTATCGGGAGACAGTATTATCCTGAAGGCCTCCCGGTCATCCTCTATAACTTTGTAATCAGAATAGAGATTTACACGAGGTATAAAATTTGGGTTTCGGGTGATTTTTACGCTGTCCGCGTAAATGACCATGGCGGTACTCGACAGGTTTATAGCCGCTATATGGAAAGGCCTGCACGCGGCCTGAGCGCTTCTGTCGTCACCCAGATAGTATGACCGGTTATATATTCTGGCTATATACGGCGAACAAAAGCTATCGTTGCCGCCGCTACTGTAAAGCCCTAATTTTATACATTGATTAACGCTTGTCCATGGGGATTTGGAATATATCCTGAACTTTCTGCGGATAGGGCTTTTTTTAAATTTTAACGCCGCTTCTTTCTCAATTTTATTATAGTGCGTGAAAGATTCCGAAGGCGAAAGAAAAGGGAGGGAATTATCAGAATCTATAGAAGCTATGATAAACAAGTCCGCTAATATAAAAAACAATAAAAGATATTTTGAGGTAACTCTGTTAGGGATTAATAAAACCCAGATAAAAATCAAGGATGACACCAGGTAATATTTTAGAGAAAATCTCATAGCCGTGATAACTTGCGGGTTTATACCCAGGACTTTATAGTGATTATAAAGCCCCAGCAGTATCATGAATATTATCGCGGACACGGGTAGGGAGAATAACGCTAATCTTTTTATTTTGTTTCTGTCTTCCCAAAAATTAACGCCGAACATACCCACCATAGCTGCGGCGCATATAGGCAGGAACCATGCCAGTCGTCCGAAAAGAAGCTGAGATTTCATGGAAAGTATGTAATGAATATAATTAAATGGCTTTACGAATATAATAAGGACTATCAGAACGAACGCGACTTTCCAGAATCGCAACTTTTTATTTTTTATGAAGAACAAAACGTATAAAGATATAAAAGCGGCGGCTATGCCCGCGTAAGCGGAAAATACCTCCAGGTGATTGGCCCTTAAATTTACGATTTCCGAGAATAGGAACCCTTTGTGCAGCTTAGCTCCGAAGAATTCCGGAGAAAAAAACCTTAGGAAAGACTCGAGCGGCATATAACAATATCGCAATGCCTCATCGAATGAGGACAAACCCATTATCTTACCTCTACCGTTTTCAATAAAGGGCAGCATCCTTATGGCGCTTACGCAGAATGCCACAAAAAGCGAAAGGATGTTAGTGAACAATATCTTAAGTCGTTCCGGGCGAAACAGGATAAACAGGAAAGCAAACCATATCGTATAAAGTACCCTCTGCTGCATTCCTATCAGGAAAAACAGTGATAAGGTAAGCGAGGTGAAAAATAAATTTTTTATAACTCCGCGCTCTTCATGTGTGTATATCAGATATAACCACAGCGGCAGGTAGGCCAGAAAAGAAAAACACATATTCCCGGCGGTCATATTTATTATCGAAGCGCCGGATAATACGTATATAACGGCCGCGACAAGCGCCCAGAAATTGTCCTTTACCAGTCTTCTGAAGAACAAATAGGCGAAAGCCCCTGCCATATATATATGCAGAACCATCAAAAGAGTGATAAGAGAAGTCAGATATTTCTCCGGAAAAAGGTACACGAAAAACATCGGGGGATAATAAAGCCCGTCCATGCCCCCGCCCATAAATACGGTCCCGCAATGTATATAAGGATTCCACTGAGGGAGGATCATATCCTGCACGGCCCTTAGTTTATAGACGTGCATGGGTATTTCCATTTCCCTGACGTCATGGTTACCGTCCAGTACGTAACCATGCATGAAAAAGTCGAAAAAGAGCACGAATACTATCAGCCCCAACAATACAAACGGAGATATATTATTCTTAAAAATATTCTTCACAAGAAAATCACCCGAAAAACATTATACCACAAGTAGGCATTTCTGCCAGGCAGGATCGTCTACTGCTCATAATGTCATTCCCGCGAAAGCGGGAATCTAAAACATGGATCCTCGCCCATCAGCCGGCAGGTACAATTTCCGCGAGGATGACATAAAAATGTTTGAGCAAAATTTCCTTGAGGTTGGGCTTTTTTAGTGTTAATATATCACACATGTCATACCTTCCTTTTGCCAGAAAATGGCGTCCTCAGAATTTTGATGAAATAGTAGGCCAGGAGCACGTTACGACTACTCTTAAAAACGCTATCGCGATGAATCGCGTGCACCACGCTTATCTTTTTACTGGTCCGCGGGGCATCGGCAAGACCTCGACCGCGCGCATTTTAAGCAAGGCCCTGAACTGTGAGAAAGGCCCTACTCCGAAGCCATGCCATAAGTGCCCCGCCTGTCAGGAAATAACCAGCGGAGTGAGCCTCGATATCATAGAGATAGACGGTGCCTCCAACAACGGAGTGGATGAAATAAGGAATCTCAGGGAAGCTGTAAAATTTTCTCCCTCAAAAGGCCGTTTTAAAATTTACATAATAGACGAAGTGCATATGCTTACGATGCCGGCGTTCAACGCTCTTTTAAAGACTCTGGAAGAGCCGCCGGCTCATGTCAAATTCATATTCGCCACCACCGAACCCCATAAGCTTCCGGCCACTATCCTTTCGCGCTGTCAGAGGTTTGATTTTAGGCGCATTTCGCTTAAGGAAATCATAGGCAAGTTGAAAGATATCTCAAAAGCCGAAAGATTAGACATAGAAGAAGGGGTATTTTTATACATAGCAAGGGCCTCTGACGGCAGCATGAGAGACGCAGAGAGCATACTGGATCAGATAGCTTCCTTTTCAAAAGGCAAGGTGAAAGTAAAAGACGTTATAAATTCACTCGGCATGATAGATGAGGAGACTCTTTTTAAATGCGCGGATCTGATAATAGAAAAAAACCCCAGGGATATTATAGCTCTCGTGGACAGGATGTTAAATTCGGGAAAGGACGCGAAAGAATTCCTGTCTAATCTTCTGGAGCATTTCAGGAACATTATGCTTGCCAAAGTCGGAGCGGATTCGGAAGAGCTGATAGACCTTCCGAAGGAGAGCTTCGGTGTCCTGAACAAACAGGCGCAGTCGTTATCAAAAGGCGATATTTTTTATATAATGAACGTAATCTCAAACGGCTTGAGAATGATAAAACAGCTTATTCCCGAACGGATAGCTTTGGAACTCTGTATGATAAAACTTGCTACACGGGATTCTATAGCCTCGATAGAGGAATTGCTTTCAAAATTACCCGAGATACAAAAAGATACCCCGTCGGAGCCCGCTCAACCAAAACTAGCTTCTCAGCCAAAACCTGCTCCTCAGTCCGAACCTTCACATCAAAAACCCGCTCCCGCGGAAGAAGCAAAACCGAAGCTACAGCAAAGCGTATCGAAAAAAATAGAAGAATCTTTACGCAATATTGTAAAGCCTCACAAAAAAGAAGTCGAATACGAGTCAGACGATAAGCCGGGCAATGCACCGGTCGAGATAAACCGCGTAAAAACAGCCTGGCCCATACTGGTCAAGGCCATGGGGGTCAAGAAGATGTCCATAGCCTCGTATCTTGCCGAGGGCCAGCCCGACTCCGTTAAAGGCAATAAGATTCATGTGGCGTTTCCAAAGGAACTTAATTTTCACAGAGAAGTATTGGAAGAACAGCAGAACAGAGAAGCCGTAGAAGCAGCCCTGTCTCAGATAATGGACGCGAAAGTGAAATTAGAATTTATAGCCACGGACATGCCCGTAAAACATCACGAACACGCCAAAGCGCCTCTTACCAAAGAAGAGCTCGTCAATAAAGAGCCTATCATAGATAATGCCCTGAACATATTCGGAGGCAAGATTATACGAGCGAGGAACACCTAAATGGCCGCGTACACAAGGTCTATGCAGGATTTAATAGAGCATTTCAAGAAAATGCCCGGTATCGGCTCGAAAACAGCCGAAAGGCTCGCTTTTTACGTCCTCAAATCCTCGCATGAAGAGATGATAAAATTTTCTTCCGCCATCAAGAAAGTAAAAGAAGCAATAAAATTCTGTAAAAACTGCGGTAACCTCAGCGAAACCGACCTGTGCTCGATATGTGCCGACCCTCGCAGGAACAAAGAGCTGGTATGCGTGGTCGAAGAACCCAAAGATCTCATACTTATAGAAAAGGGAGGTCATTACAAAGGCACATATCACGTATTATTTGGTTCGATTTCCCCCATGGAGGGCATAGGGCCCGACGATATCAGAGTGAAAGAGCTCGTAGAAAGGGTCAGGAAAGACAAGGTAAAGGAAGTAATATTCGCCACTGACTCCAATGCCGAAGGCGAAACCACAGCGCTATATATATCCAATGAGCTCAAACCTTACAAGGTAAAAATGAGCAGGATTGCCTATGGCATACCGGTAGGCGAAAACCTCGACTATATAGACCAGGCTACCCTGATAAAAGCCCTTGAAGGCAGAAGCTCAATGTAAACCATGTCCCACCCCCCGGCGTGGGACATGGTCCTAAACACGGTAATACTTGACAAAATATCCTGCCGGTTATACAATAATAGAACGTTTTATTTTGATCAGAGACAAATCTTAAGAAAGAGAGATAGTTTATGTCCATGATAGAAGTAAGGTGGCACGGCAGGGGCGGACAGGGAGCTAAGACCGCTTCTCAGTTTTTAGGAGAAGCCGGGCTTGAGACCGGAAAATACATACAGGCCTTCCCGGAATACGGGCCCGAGAGGGCAGGAGCCCCCATGAAATCGTTCACCCGTATAAGCGACGGGCCCATAAACATTCACAGCTCCGTTACCAGCCCTGATATAGTCGCGGTGATAGACCCGACCCTTTTATCCGCAGTGGACGTCACAGAAGGCCTGAAGGAAGACGGGATACTGATAGTAAATACAAATAAATCTCCCGAGGACATCAGAAAAGAGACGGATTTCAAAGGTAAAATAGGCACCGTGGACGCTACTAAGATAGCTCTCGACACCGTGAAAATACCCATGCCCAACATGCCCATGCTGGGAGCTTTACTGAAAGCAAAGGAACTTGTAAGCTTGGACCAGCTTTTCGAAAGGGTAAAAAGCAAATTCCTGAAGAAAATAGGCGAGGAAAAGACCAACGCCAATATAGAGGGTATAAAAAGAGCTTATAACGAGGTAAAGATAGGATAACTTATGGCTGAAAAACCGAAAAAATGGAAAGATATTCCCAAGGGCGGTAAAATAACCGAAGCCGGTAACGCCGCGAAATATCAAACAGGCAGTTGGAGGACATTCAAACCTCAACGCAACAATAAAAAATGTATAAACTGCATGCAGTGCTGGGTTTTTTGTCCCGATTCATCCATAAAAGTCGAAGACGGAAAAATGACAGGTTTTGACTATGAACACTGTAAGGGCTGCGGCATATGCGCCTCGATTTGCCCTGTAAAGTGCATAGATATGGTAAAGGAATAGACATGGCTAAGAAGATCCCATTGACAGGTGACCAGGTAGTAGCATATGCGATGAAACAGATAGAGCCGGACGTAGTAGCGGCATACCCTATTACTCCACAGACAGAGATAGTGATGAACTTCTCTAATTACGTGGCCAACGGGCAGATATCCACCGAGCTTATACCGGTGGAGTCCGAACACAGCGCCATGAGCGCCTGTGTAGGAGCCTCAGCCGCCGGAGCCCGTACCATGACCGCTACATCAGCAAATGGTTTGGCTCTAATGTGGGAGATAGTATATATAGCAGCATCCACCAGGCTCCCCATAGTGATGCCTGTGGTAAACCGAGCTCTTTCAGGACCGATAAACATCCATTGTGACCACTCGGATACCATGGGAGCGAGGGATTCGGGATGGATTCAGATATACTGCGAAAACGCCCAGGAAGTTTATGAAAACACCGTACTGGCCGTAAGAATAGCCGAACATAGCAAAATACTTCTTCCCGTTATGGTATGCCAGGACGGTTTCATAACCAGCCACGCGGTGGAAGGTATAGAGCTTTTAGACGATAAAAAAGTAAAGGATTTTCTGGGAGAGTATAAGGCCGAGGAGCCTTTACTCGACGTGGATAATCCCGTGACATACGGACCGCTGGATCTTCAGGATTATTACTTCGAGCACAAGAGACAACAGTCGGAAGCCATGAAAGACGCATTAAAAGCCATCCCCGAGGTACTGACGGAATTCGAAAAGACATTCGGAAAAAAATATGATTTTATAGAAAGGTATAAATTGGAGGATGCCGAGGTAGCTGTAATAGTTTTATCCTCCACGGCCGGTACTACCAAGACAGTGGTGGATGAGCTTAGAGCAAAGGGAGTGAAAGCCGGACTCTTAAGACCCAGGATATTCAGGCCGTTCCCTAAAGAGATGATTTTAAGCGCGTTAAAGAACGTAAAAGCTATAGCGGTCCTGGACAGGAGCGAGTCTTTTTCGGCTGAAGGCGGCCCCCTCTACACTGAAATAAAAGCCGCACTCTACGACTCATCCATAAAACCGCTTATAACGAATTACATATATGGCCTTGGAGGAAGGGATATCTTCCCAGCGGACATAAACAAAGTATACGAGGACTTACAGGATATAGTCAGGAATAAATCAGTAAACTGCGCTGTAAATTATTTAGGTTCCAGAGAATAACGAAATCTGTCATTGCGAGGAACGCAGTGACGAAGCAAACTCAGAAAAATTATTATAAAATGAGGGAAATATGCCTAATTTAAAAGAACTATCCAAACAACCGGAGCGTTTATCAGGTGGACACAGACTTTGCGCTGGATGCGGAGCTTCTATAGTGGCCCGTCAGGTGCTTATGGGCACGAAAGACCCCGTAGTAGTCTCATCGGCTACGGGATGCCTGGAAGTAGCCACGACCATTTATCCTTATACAGCCTGGAAAGTACCTTTTATACACAACGCTTTCGAAAATTCAGCCGCAACTATGAGCGGAGTAGAGACGGCGTATAGAGCGTTAAAGAAAAAAGGTAAGATAAAAAAAGACATAAAGTTCGTGGCGTTCGGCGGAGACGGCGGTACGTATGATATAGGATTGCAGTCTTTATCAGGCGCGCTCGAAAGAGGCCATAACTTCGTATACGTATGCTACAATAACGAGGCGTACATGAATACCGGCATACAGCGCTCAGGCGCCACCCCGAAGGGAGCCTCCACCACGACAGCTCCCGCAGGAAAAGCTAGCCACGGCAAGCCTCAGTTCAGAAAAGACCTGACATCCATCGTAGCCGCTCACAGGATTCCTTATGTACCGCAGGCTTCGGCCTCGAACTGGAAC
>CAZEGO010000049.1:0-9703 GCA_964511955.1 uncultured Planctomycetia bacterium
GGAACCCGAAAAGGTGAAAGAATGCATTGAAAAGATAGGTATAGGCTTTTTATTCGCTCCTTCCTTTCACAAGGCCATGAAACACGCTATAGGTCCGAGAAGAGAGATTGGTGTAAGGACTATATTCAACATGCTGGGCCCTCTGACTAATCCGGCGGGAGCCAATCGTCAGCTGATGGGGGTGTACCGAAAAGACCTCACAGAAGTCGTGGCCGGCGTTCTGCGCAATCTGGGAACTAAAAGAGCGTATGTTGTTCACGGCGACGATAATCTGGACGAAGTGAGCTTGACAGCGGAAACCACAGTCTCGGAGCTCAGAGACGACAGGATAAATACTTTTACGGTTAACCCCGAGGACTTCGGTTTTAAGAGAGTGCGTATAGAGGATTTAAAGGGCGGCGATGTCCAAAAAAACGTCGAGATAATAAGAGATATACTTAGCGCTAAGGAAGGCCCGAGGACGGATATAGCGCTTCTTAACGCGTCGTTCGCTTTGACGGCGGGGGAAAAAGCTGACAATTTCAGTGAGGGCGTGGCCAGGGCGCGGGAAGTATTAAAATCAGGTGACCCTATGAAAAAACTTGATTTACTGATCGAATTTACCAATCGATAGGTACATATGAAAAACTTTCTGAAAAAAGTGGTCAATCTGAAGAGAAAAGAGATAGAGGCTTCTAAGTCCAAAATGCCCATAAATTTTTTCGTGGATTCGAAAAAACTTCTGAAGGGCGTAAGGGATTTCAGGGAAGAAATATCCACCGGCGGAGCGGTGAACCTGATAGCCGAAATTAAAAGAAAATCTCCGTCAGTCAGAAAAGATTTTGTTAAGGATTTCAACGTAAAGGTTTTGGCCGAGATTTACGAAAAAAACGGGGCAATGGCATTGTCCGTTTTGACGGATAAAAAATATTTCGGCGGGGATATTTCTCATATAGCTATAGCTAAAAAAGCTTCAAGTCTTCCTGTCCTCAGAAAAGATTTTATATTAGACGAGTACCAGGTATACGAATCGAGATATTTCGGGGCCGATGCCATACTCCTGATAGCCAGGATCCTGACCAAAGAGCAGATTAAAAGTTTTTCGCGTCTGGCCCGAACCATAGGGATGAGCTCCCTGGTGGAGATACACGACGAGGGGGACATGGACAAGGCGTTAAGAGCCGACGCGGAAATAATAGGTATTAACAACAGGAACCTGGATGATTTCACGGTGGACATAAACAGGACATTCGATCTCATGGGCCGTTTACCGGGGGAAGTTATTAAGGTAAGCGAAAGTGGCATTAACGCGAGACAGGATATCGAAAGACTTAGAGAGCGCGGCGTGGACGCGGCTTTAGTGGGAAGCGGCCTGTTGAAATCAGGAAACATAGCGGCGAAGATACGGGAATTAATAGGTAACGACAAAAGAGGATAATAGTGAGGAAGATACGGGTTAAGTTTTGCGGGATAACGAACGGAACAGACGCGGCAAACGCCGTAAAGGCCGGTGCCGACGCGCTCGGTTTTGTTTTTTATGAAGAGAGCCCCCGTTATATAGAGCCCAAAAAAGCAGCCTCTATAATAAAAAAGTTGCCACCTTTTATTTATACAGTGGGGGTTTTTGTGAATAAGGAGCCCGGAATAGTAGAAGAATTGACCCGGCTATGCTCTTTAAATGCGGTACAACTGCACGGTGATGAAGATATAAAGTATTGCCAAGGCTTTGCGGCATTAAGGATTCCGAACGTCAAACTGATAAAGGCTGTAAGAGTCAAGAGCGAAGAAAGCGTCAAAGCTATAGAGGGGTGCCCTGCGGATGCTTTTCTGCTGGACGCTTACAAAGACGACACTTACGGAGGGACGGGCAAAGCTTTTGACAAAAGGTTGGCCCTTATCGCTAAGGAATACGAAAAACCTATTATATTGTCCGGAGGTTTAAACCCCGATAACGTTTATGATATTATAAAAGAAATCGAACCTTATGGCGTGGATGTTTCCTCAGGCATAGAACATGAACCGGGCAAAAAGAATACGGAGTTGATGGAAGAATTCACCAAACAGGTCCGAGGAGCAGAAGAAAACATTTAATTGAATCTGCTAACGTATTTGCGCATTTCAGGTAATGCCTCAAGTGTGCATTTGAAATGCGCAGCAATTTAGGTCCGAGTTGATATCTTCAGATGTCGAAAACCGCGCTTTTATATCATCCTATTTATCTTAGTCATAATACCGGGCCTCATCATCCGGAGAGGGCTTCTCGTTTACAGTCTATTTTCAGGAAGCTTAGAAACACAAACCTTATTAACGACCTTAAAACTATTGAACCCGGAATGGCTTCGGAGCAGGAGATAAGCCTTGTTCATTCAGGCGAGTATATTTCATATATAAAGAAGATATGTTCGGGCCTGAAGGATGAGTTCACGCATCTGGATAATGATACGGTCGTATCCAAAAGTTCTTTTGAGGCCGCGATTTACGCCGTGGGGGCCGTTTTGAGCGCAATCGACGAGATATCAAAGGGAAGGATAGCCAATGCTTTGTGCCTCGTAAGGCCGCCCGGCCACCATGCCCGGCCTTCCCGTAGTATGGGGTTCTGTATTTTTAATAATATAGCTGTCGGTGCCGCATATGCCCGCAGGAAACACTGTTTAGACAAAGTGGCCATAGTGGATTGGGATGTGCATCACGGTAACGGTACGGAAGAAGTGTTTATAAAAGATAAGTCGGTTTTATATATAAGCCTCCACCAATACCCTCATTATCCGGGCACAGGGGAGTCTTCCGGAGAAGGTAATATAAATATACCCATGAATTCGGGAAGCGGGGACAAAGAATATCTGAGGGCCTTTAATGATATCGTAATTCCGGAGCTATCTAAATTCGAACCCAATCTTATATTACTATCAGCGGGTTTCGACGGCCATAAAGACGACCCGTTGTCTTCCATAAACCTTAGCGAGGAAGGATATGGGGAAATGACAAAGATGCTAAAGCAATCCGCCGAGAAATACTGTCAGGGAAGAATGGTATCTGTCCTTGAAGGCGGCTATAATCTGATATCTCTGGCAAATTCCGTCCACTCACACCTTAAAAGCCTCATACAATAACACAAAAACTTATAAAATTAGTCTAATTGCACATTTGAGGTAATACCTAAAGTGTGCAAAAGCATGAAAGTTATCCTTGTGGCAGTCAGACTTTTGCGGGGATGACATCGGAGTAGAAGATTTTGTCCGGTGATATAGTCTGCCTGTCCGGTGGCAGTTTTTATTGTCTGATTGGACGGGTATTATTTCAGGTGGTCGGGATATGACCTTTAGGGAATTTTTTGGGGTGCCCTTGACAAGTTAAAAGCGGTCATTATACTTAAGTATACTTCGACTAAGCAGGACTAAAAGGATTATATTATGACTAAATTAAAGGATGTAATGACCATAAAAGATGTAGCGGAATACCTGGATGTGCATCCTATGACTATATACAAGTACGTAAAAAACGGCAAAATTCCGGCCTTTAAAATAGGGACAAGCTGGAGGATCAGAAAGGATTCAATAAACAAATGGATGAA
This sequence comes from uncultured Planctomycetia bacterium, assembly GCA_964511955.1. Taxonomy (GTDB): domain Bacteria; phylum Omnitrophota; class Gorgyraeia; order Gorgyraeales; family Gorgyraeaceae; genus CAZEGO01. The sequence goes on from CAZEGO010000049.1 coordinate 3,551, forward strand.
GGATAACGAACGTTGCGGAAAGGAAGGTGCATAGTGTTAAGAAGACCGTGTTTTGCTATTATATTAGCCTTAATAATAAGCGTGCCCTTTTGCGGCAACGTTTTTGCTGTAGGAGGAGGAGGATTCAGAAACGAGGTTGTGGACGCTGAGGCTTCAGGTAAAGGGTACGCGTTTGTGGCTCAGGCTGATTCACCTGCGGCAATATACTATAATCCTGCGGGACTGATGCAGCTGAAAGGCTCGCAGGTAACGGTGGGTAATACCTTTGAGCAGGTGCGCAACGAATGCGATTCAGAGGTTGCCGGAGATGTCGTAAAAACGAATAAACATACCTATCAGATACCACATTTATATGTTACGACACCCGTGCCGGGAAGCGATGAGTTCAGGATAGGTGTCGGGGCCTATTCTCATTACGGACTTAGTATAGACTGGCACGATGATAGTTTTTCCAAACATGTCACGGAAGAGAGCGACCTTAAAATATTCAACATAAACCCGACATTGGCGTATAAGGCGAATGATTGGCTGTCCGTCGGGGTAGGACTTGATTATATGGAATCAGAGCTATCCAGGTTTAAGATATTGACTCCGGCCGCTTCGACTACCAACGGTCAGATACATATCAAAGGAAAAGACGAGTCATTCGGTTATAATATAGGCGTCTTAATAAGGCCTTCGGAGCGTGACAGGATAGGACTTTCGTACAGGAGCCAGGTAGAACTGAATTACGTAGGAACTATAAGCCTGGACCATCTTACACCCGCATATCAGGCTATATTCGGGGGGGCCACCTATTCGACCGCCATGAAGTCCAAGCTGATTCTGCCGAGAAGTTTAGCGGTCGGCTACGCAAGACAGATAAACGACAGGTGGCTTGTGGAGTTTGACGTGGAATGGACTGACTGGTCATCGGTGGAGGAGGATTTTCTTACTTTTCCTGACGAGACCGACGCAACAAGACTGAGCGTTCTAAACAACGGAAATCCCTCATCCAAAGACTGGAACGACTGCATTGCGTACGGCTTTGGCGCGGAATACAAAGCCACGAAAAATCTTACTCTGAGGGGCGGTTATGTATATATGCCCACGGTAGTGCCGAGCGCTACTTTTGATACAGCTTTGCCCGGCCACGACAAGCACGGGTTTACAGTGGGCGCGGGATATGCTTTCAGGGATTTTGATATTAATGCGTCTTACGGTATTTTTCTGTATGACGAGAGGAAAGTCACCAATGACGTAGGATCGGAAGTAAGCAGTAACCTGAACGGGACATACGACGGGCATGTCCACCTTCTGTCAATGGGATGTACTTATAAATATTAACCAGCGGAGACATTCAAATGACAAATAAAACCGGTAAAAACGCGTCCGGCACGGATGTGAGAGAAGACCTTAAAAAACTTGTGGCGGAGATAGCCAGGATGGACGTTAAGAAGATAAAGGAAGGCGACAGTATCAGAGACGATCTCGGCGTCGATTCATTGGCTGCGATGGAGATACTCGCCTCAATAGAGAAAAAACTGAAAATCACCATAGATGAGGCAAAAGCTTTTGACATTGTCACTGTCAAGGATCTTTTGGACCTGGTAATGTCTTACGTGAAAAAGAGGTAACTATATGAACCTGGGGACATCCCTTCATTGGGTAACTACCAAGATGGGCGATAAGATAGCTCTCGTGGAAAGGGATTCGGAAGTTTCCTATAGGCAGTTATGGGAGAACATCGAGCTTCTGGCCAAGGCACTGCTGAAGAAGGGGATTAAAGAGAGCGATAAAGTAGCGATTTTACTGCCTAATTGCGGAGAGTTTATATTCAGTTTTTATGCTCTTGCCAGGATAAATGCCATAAGTGTTCCCTTGAACCAATACCTGACACCATATGAGTTAAGAAAAATTTTCGATGAATGTAAACCAGAGTGGGTGATTACCACATCGGAATTTTACGATAAAAAACTATCGTCTTTTTGGGATGGAAAAGATAACGTTTTCCTGAAAAAAGATTTTCCCGGCCTCTGCGAGTACGGTAAAGACGGAGGCCTTCCGGATTTCAAGGCGTCCAATGACCATATAGCTACTATCAATTATACATATAGGGGCCTGGGAGAGCCTTTGGGCGCTGTATTGACGCACGGCAACTACCATTACGGAGCAATAGCTTATGTAAGGCTGACCGAAGTGGTAACCAGCCAGAGAGTGCTCGTGGTTACGCCGATGTCGCATATATTCACGCTGGTAAGTTGTGTCATAGTTTCGTTACTGCGAGGCGCTACTATATTTATAGCCAAAAGTTTTATACCAAGCCACGTTTTTAAACAGATAGAGGAGAGCAAAATAGACTTTATAATGGCTGTGCCCACTGTCTATATATCCCTTTTAAAGAACTACAATAAGGATAAATACGATATAAGCAGCCTAAAATACGGCATTACGGGCGGAAGCTATATGAGCGAGGGCCTGCATGACAGGGTAAAGCGGGAATTGGGAATAGAGCTTTTCCAGGGATATGGCCTTACAGAGACGGTACCTGTTACCTGTAACCCCAGATCGAAAAATAAACCGGCTTCTCTGGGTGTGCCGGGGCACAAAATGAAAATAAAGATAATGGACGACACCGGATCGGAAGTTCCCGTAGGCGAAAAAGGTGAAATTGCCGTAGGCGGATGGACCGTCATGAAGGAATATTACAAAAGAAACGGAGAGAATAAAAAATTCATGAAAGACGGATGGTTTTATACCGGAGACTACGGCTGGATGGATGAGGAAGGATACGTCTATTTCGGGGGCCTCAAGAAGGATATAGTGAAAGTGGGCGGTAACAATGTGGATTTAAAGGAAGTGCAAGACGTTATGTGTTCTTTCGAGGATATAGAAAAAGTGAAGCTCAGTGTAGCCGAGGATGATTTATGGGGGCACATAATAGAGGCAGACGTAAAGCTGTGTCCGGGAAAGATGACAAGAGAAAGAGACATAAGGCGTTTTTGCAGTGAAAGGATGGCTTTATACAAACTGCCAAAGAATATATCCATCAGATAGATTTTAATTATCGAAATACCGAACCCGGGGAGATACAGGTATGAAGCATATTCTGGTAACGGGCGGCACAGGATTTTTAGGATGGGACCTGGTAAAGGAGCTTTTAAAACAAAAAGACGCCAGGCTGTATCTTCTCGTGCGCGCCAGGAAAGGCGTAAGCCCAAAGGCAAGAGTGGAAGGGCTTATCAAAAAAAGCTACAAGGCATCCAAAAGAAAAAATATCCGCGATAGAATACAGGTGCTCGAAGGCGACATAACCCAAAAAAACCTGGGCATCAAAAAATCAACCCTAAATCAACTATACAAAAAAATAGACACGATTTTTCACTCCGCGGCTTTATGCGAGTTTAGAGTGCCTCTGGATGTTATAAGAGAAATAAACGTAACAGGGACTAAGAACACTCTGAATTTTGCGCTTGAGTGTAAAAAGAGAGGCCAATTCAGGGCTTTTCATCACGTGAGCACCGTAGCGCTTTTGGGCGACTATAGCGGGGTTTTTTACGAGAACATGCTTGATGTAGGGCAGAAGTTCAATAATACGTACGAACAGACTAAATTCGAGGCGGAAAAATTAGTTCAGCAATGCAGAAGAAAAGGTCTTTCTATTTCCGTTTACAGACCGAGTATAGTTACGGGGGATTCGAGGACCGGTGAAACATCAAATTTCCAGATGCTTTATCAACCATTACATATTTTTTCACTGGGGATATTCGATGAAATACCGGCTGACGCAGGCTCGGAATATAATTTAGTGCCTGTTGATTATGTGGCCAGGGCTATATATCTTATATCTACCAACACAAAAAATAACAAAAACTATCATCTTACAAATCCTAATACTCTAAGCCTTAATGATTTATTGGATATTGCCAGTGATTACTTTGGTTTTAAAAAGCCTGCGATAACTACCGAAAAAAACTACAATTTCAAAAAATTAAAAGGATTTGGTAAAAAAATTATAGAGCCTTATCTTTCTTATTTCAATCATCCAAAAGTTTCTTTTGATAATACCAATTTTAAAAGAGCTATTAGTAAAAATAAATTTACATGGCCGATAGTCAATAAAAAATTATTGCTGATACTCTTTAAGTATTGCGTTAAAACCGGCTATATAAAGCAAAAGGTGACTCATGAAGATAGCTCTGGTTAATCCAAAAGGGACCGTTGTCAAAGACAAGGAAATGCAGAAATTCTGGTCCCATTTTTCTTCTAAGATTCTCAGACAAACTTATTCAGGTTTCAGCTCCGGTTTATTGGTATTGGCAGGATTGACGCCAAAAACAATAGATATAGAAATTATAGATGACGCTTTCGATGTGATTAATTACGATAAAAAATATGATTTAGTGGGTATATCAATAATGACTCAGCAGGCTGTAAGGGGATATCAAATAGCCGATTCTTTTCGTAAAAAAGGCAATAAAGTAGTTATCGGAGGGATACATGCCACTGTTATGCCTGCAGAGGCAAAGGAGCATGCTGATTCGGTCGCAATAGGAGAAGCGGAAGGTGTCTGGGGCGACATACTCAACGATGCAAGAAGCAACAAACTAAAAGAATTTTATTCAAACAATACCGCAATCGATTTAAGAAACAGCCCTATTCCCAGGTACGATTTTCTTGACTTTGAAAGACATAAAGTCGTATGGATACAAACAACCAGAGGATGCCCCATTAACTGTGAGTTTTGCGCTGCCTCACGGGTCTTTGGTCCTCGCATTAGACATAAATCGATAGAGCAAATAATGGAGGAGATAAGATTTATTAAAGAACTAGATAAAAGATTCCAATTGAGCTTTGCGGATGACAATATGTTTACCGACAAGAAGTACGCAAATGAAATAATTAAGGCCTTGAGAAAGATGAATATACGATGGTTCGCTCAGACAGACGTATCTATCGCCGAAAACGATGAATTACTAAGGTCGCTAAAGGATAGTGGATGTTCAATTTTATTTATAGGGTTCGAAAGTTTATCAAAAGAAAGCTTAAAAAAAATAGACAAAGGCGGGTTTAAATTAAAGAGATTAGAGAGGTATCCTGAGTATATAGAAAAAATCCAGTCTTTAGGTATAGGGGTTTTAGGTTCTTTTATTCTTGGTTTTGACACAGATGATAAGTCTGTGTTTAAAAAAACGTCGGATTTTATAATTAACAACCGTTTGTACGCATCCCAGGTTACGGTATTGACTCCATTACCCGGCACAGATTTAAGAGATAGGCTGAACAAGGAAAATAGAATCTTAGAAAAGAGCTGGGATAATTACACCTTCTGGGATGTTAATTTTGTTCCTCGGAAAATGTCGAGCGAGGAGCTCAGAGATGGCCTGCTCAGCGTTCATAAGGAAATTTATAATAAAGAAGTTTTAAAAAGAACCATGAACCATTTTAAAAATATATATACAAAACAAATTATTTGATTTATGAATTTATATGCAATACCCCCATTAATAACATCCGTATTATTTTTGATAAACGGCATTTATGTTTATCTTTCGAATAAAAAATCAGCCGTAAATATCGCTTTTTCTTTAGAATGGTTCGCGGTATTTTTATGGCAGTTTGGCTATTTTATAGTTTATAACACTACAGATGAAGATGTCGCTATCTTATGGGCAAAGATTCTTTATATAGGGGTCATTTTTCTTCCGTCGGTTTTTTACCATTTTACGGTAGAAATTCTCGGCGAAAAGCAAAAACGTATAGTTAAGTTAAACTATGTAATAAGTTTTTTCTTTTCTCTGGGGATATTTTTCACGGAGCACCTTATAACGGGAGTACAAGAATATTATTATGGTTTTCAAACAAAGGTAGGGGTTTTACATAGTTATTTCCTTATATTTTTTAGCATTATATACACATCGTGCTACTATAAATTGTATAAGAAATCTCACCGCATAAAAAAGAAATTCCCGCTCGAATCTATCCGTTTAAAATATATTTTCTGGGCCTATATTATTGCGACTGCCAGCACGTTAGATTTTATTCCTAATTATGGAATAGAATTTTATCCTATCGGTTTTATTTTTATAACAGTTACTTTCATTACTATAAATTATGCGATAGTAAAACACCGTTTGATGAATATAAACATTGTAATTATGCGTGCCGGGATTT
>CAZEGO010000050.1:0-9586 GCA_964511955.1 uncultured Planctomycetia bacterium
GGCCCGGAGAAGACGGGTGAAGCTGATGACTTTTGACAGCGAGCCGGAACTTTACAAAATAGCGAAACACTGCCCTGGCGCTAGAGTATTGGTAAGGATCAAGGTGGCTAACGAGGGAAGCGTCGTGGCCCTTTCCCTTAAATTCGGCGCTGACCCTGATCAGGGTTTCTTCCTGCTGAAAAAAGCCAGGACTCTCGGACTAAAACCCACGGGAGTAAGTTTCCATGTAGGTTCGCAGGCTACGAATGTCGAGAATTATCTTCAAGCTCTTGAGATGGCTGCCAATATTTTTGATGAAGCCGAGGAAAATGACATGCGTCTTAAAATATTAGACATAGGCGGCGGATTTCCCATACAGCACTTTGACAACGAAACGGGTATAAATTTCGAAAGAATGGCATCTCAGATAAGAAAACAGTTTAAAACCCTGTTCAGAAGAAACGTCAAGATTATCGCCGAACCGGGAAGATTTCTCGTAGGCCCGGCCGGCGTGCTGGTAACACAGGTTATAGGAAGAAGCTTTCGGAATAATAAAAACTATTACTATTTAAACGACGGTATATACGCCGATTTCTCGGGAATGGTTTTTGACCACTGTAAATATGAATTTAAAACCCTGAGGCGCGGCCCGAAATTCCTGAGCGCCCTGGCAGGCCCTACCTGTGATTCATTCGACACTCTGTCTACGAACGAGGAAATCCCGGAACTATACGTAGGCGACGTGGTATACGTAAAAAACATAGGCGCCTATTCCTCAGCCAGCGCCGTTCCAAACTTCAACGGCTTCCCCCCCGCCAAGATAATCCTGGTATAAAAACCCCGGCTATTACGGCACTGTTCTTAGCGACTGTTTCGTTCTTACTGGCTAACGACCTCTGTATAAGATCCTGGCCCACGACGCACCCAAGCCCCATAAGCGTCCATTGACCTATATAAGACATCCACGCGTCGAATCCGGGATTTTGGGGAATTACGCGGAAAAATTCTTTCGGCGTCGAGATAATCAGTTTTTGAAAGCCGCCTACGTGTCCGAGCACCGTAGGTAAAATCATAAAAAGGCCGCCTATTAGAACTACAACCTGTATAAAATCAGTAAGCACTACCGCCCACATCCCTCCGGCAAATGTGTAAATGAGCACGATGAGAGCGCCTATTATTATGCTCAACGTAGAATCTATCCCCACGAGTGTTTTTAAAATATAGCCCAAAGCCACCATCTGGCTGCCCAGCCATCCTATATATACCGGAACCATCAATAAAGAAGCGAATATCTCGGAACCTTTTCCGTAATATTTAGCGAAAATATCGGTTACCGTCAGAAGTTCCATCCTCCTCAAAAACCTGACGTAAAAAAACCCGGCTATTATCAAAGAAAGCCCGGCCGCGAACGGGTCCGACACCACGCCCATAAGGCCCTTAGAATAAGCCGTTCCCGAAGCACCCATACAAGAACCGGCCCCAAACCATGTAGCCAAAAGAGTCGCGGTAGCCAACCAGAAAGGAAGCCTCCTCCCCGCTACGAGAAAGTCAGAAAGGTCCTTTATCTGCCTGCTTGACCATAAGCCCACACCCAGCATTACCAGTATATAAGCCAGTATTCCTATAATTACAGGGTTATCCATAATGGTAGTATTATACAAAAAAGCTTTTAAAAATAAAGGCCCCGTGTTATAATATACTAAATCTTAAAACATTTACCCGCCGAACAAAAAAACATAAGGAGGAGAAAATGACGGATAATTTTTCGGGAAAAGAAAAAAGGGAGTTTTTAAGGTACGGTTATAACAAACCCCTCACCTACAACATACTCGCTTCGCAGGAAAACAGGGAGCTTATCTCAAAAATAGCCACCGCCGTGACTCATAATTTAAGCGCCGCCGGCATACTATTCACCGCAAACGTGGACAAAACACCCGCTATATCGAGTCTTCTCGCGATGGACCTGGACTTCAGAACGGCTAACGTATGCCAGGAAATTGAAGACAGGGCCCTCATATTAAACGATAAGCTCATAGGAAGAGTGGTCCGAATAGAAGACAACGAGGACGGCACCTGCGGGATAGGCGTGGCATTCGTCACCAAATCGGAAGAGATAGATAAAGATATAGAGAACCTGGTAAAATAGTCTATTTTGTAGTTTTATTCCCCGCGTTTGAATTTTTTAGTCTGATGCTTGACTACTTTGGCCTGTATCATATATATAATATCCTCGGCTATGTAAGTAGCATGATCGCAAATCCTTTCAAGGTGTCTTGATACCAGAAGAAGCGGAACAGCTCGCGGGGCCAACTTTCCGTCTTTTACCATGTAATCATAGATAAGCTCTTCCTGTATCCGATTTCTCAGTTTATCCGCTTCCGAGTCCGACGAGATGACCTTTTTAGCCATATTCTCATCGTGCTTCACAAACGCATCTATTACGTCTCGTACCATATTTTTAGCCACATTAGCAAGTTTAGGAATATCTATTAAAGGTTTAATGTGCGGTTCATATCCTATCTCTATTGCCCTCTGGCATATATTTACGGCCAGATCGGCTATCCTCTCGAGCTCCGCGTTGATTTTCATGCCGGTAGTTATGAATCGTAAATCTATAGCTATAGGCTGACGCAACGCCAGAAGGTTAATGGACTTTTCCTCTATATCAAGTTCTATTTTGTCTATTTTACTGTCATCTTTTATAACGCTTTCGGCGAGCTTCATGTCTTTTTGTTTTAGAGCCTCTATGGATTTATGTATAGCTTCTTCGGTCAATGCGGCCATTTTCAATAAATCCGTCTGTAATTTTTTTAATTCTTCGTCAAATTTTCTTTCCATTTTTAATTCCTTTCATTATAGCGTATCGATCAATTCACTGACTTTTTCTTTTATCCTGTCCCGTGTTTTTCTGAAAAAATCGATGTCTTTGCCCTTTGGGTCTTCCAGTTCCCAGTTTATATGCTCTTTGGCCGGCACAAAAGGGCACACGTCCTTACACCCCATCGTAATAACGTAATCGAAATCTTTGACCGGGAGATCATCAAAACCTTTTGACGTGCCCCCGGAAATATCTATGCCCGCCTCTTTCATTGCCTCTATGGCTTTTTCGTTGACCCTGCCGGAAGGACGCGAACCCGCGCTGAAAGAACTTATCTTATCCCCTCCTAAATCCCTTGCCAGCGCCTCAGCCATCTGACTCCTGCACGAATTCTCCACGCAAGCAAACAAAACTTTTTTCATATTATCCGAACCTTCCGGTTATATAATCTTCCGTTATCTTTTGTGATGGATTGGTGAATATCTTGTTTGTCTCATCGAATTCAATAAGTTTACCCAGCATGAAAAACGCCGTATAGTCGGCTACCCTGGCCGCCTGCTGCATGTTATGCGTAACTATTACGATCGTATATTTATTTTTCAGTTCATGTATGAGCTCTTCTATTTTCAAAGTTGCGGTAGGATCGAGGGCTGACGCCGGCTCGTCCATAAGAAGGACTTCGGGTTCCACGGCAAGCGATCTGGCTATGCATAATCTCTGCTGCTGTCCCCCGGAGAGTTCGAGGGCATTCTTACTGAGCCTGTCTTTTACCTCGTTCCAAAGAGCCGCGCCTTTAAGGCTTTTCTCCACCTTCTGGTTTATATATCCTCTGTCTCTTATCCCGTTAACCGTCAAGCCGTAAGCGATGTTCTCGAATATAGACTTAGGAAAAGGGTTTGGTTTTTGAAAAACCATACCTATGCGTCTTCTTATGTCCACTACGTCCACTTCCGGATCATATATATTTTTATCATCCAGCAGTATCTTGCCCTCCAGCCTGGTCCTGGTTATAAGGTCATTCATACGATTGAATAACCTTATAAGAGTAGATTTACCACAGCCTGACGGTCCGATTATAGCCGTTACTTTATTCTTAAATACTTCCATGTTAACGTCAAACAGGGCCTGCTGGTTGCCGTAGTAGAAATTAACGTCCTCGACTTTCATGCGTACATTAATGTCCATAGTTAATCCTTTGTTTTTGTCTTATTATTATAGCCACAGTTGATATGAGAAGTACGAGTGCCAATAATATCAAAGCACATCCGTACGCTATCTCGGTCTGCGCCTCGGGATGAGTACCTTCCGTCATCAGCGCGTATATATGGTAAGGTAGTGCCATTACCTCCGAAAATACAGAATCAGGATAGCCTCTCCTGTAAAATGTCGCCGCTGTAAAAAGAATAGGCGCTGTTTCGCCCGCGACTCTTCCTATACTGAGTATAACACCCGTCAATATCCCGGGCAAGGTTGTAGGCAGGACTATTTTCTTGATCGTCTGCCACTGAGTCGCGCCTAATGCATAAGAGGCCTCCCTGTAAGACTGAGGCGTAGCCATAAGGGCTTCCTGCGACGCGGATATTATGGACGGAAGCACCATTATACCCAAAGTCAAACATCCGGATAATATAGATACGCCGAACCCGAAAAATTTTACGAATACGCCTAATCCGAAAAGCCCGAACACTATGGACGGTACACCGGCAAGGTTATTTATACTGATTCTGATTAAATTAACCACATAGTTTTTTGGGCTATATTCACAAAGATAAATAGCGCACGCTACTCCGAGAGGAAGGGCGAATAGTATCGAACCTACGGTCAGATAAAAAGTACCTAATATAGCCGGGCCTACTCCGCCGGCTGTCATGGCATTTCTCGGGGGCTGAGTTAAAAATTCCCAGCTTAACACTCTGAAACCCCTGCTGGCTATAAAATATATTATTATACCCAGAAAAAAAAGAGTGACCAGTATGCATAAAAAAAGTACTATAAATCCTAATTTTTCCGTGAGTTTATTTCTCATCGCCCTATACCTAATTTTAACCTGAATCTCCTGCTGATTATCTCAGCCAGTATGTTAAAGACCAGGGTAATTAAAAATAATATAAGAGCTATGGCGAACAAAGAATGATAATGCGCGCTCCCCATTACCGTCTCTCCCATCTCGGCCGCGATAGTGGATGTCATAAGCCTGACGGGCTTAAAAATAGAAGTCGGTATAACCGCTGCGCCTCCGGTAACCATAAGTACGGTCATAGTCTCGCCTATAGCCCTGCTGATCCCCAATATAATCGCGGTAGATATCCCGGAACCCGCCGCGGGCAATACCACTTTTATAAGAGTCTGCCATCTGTTTGCCCCCACGGCAAAAGAAGCTTCCCTGAAGCTCTTAGGCACGAAGCTCAGGGCATCTTCCGCTATACTGCAAACCGTGGGCGTGGCCATTATACCAAGCATAAGGCTTCCCGTGAAGGCTGTCTGCCCAACGGGAAGATTCAAAAGGTTCTGCAGAAAAGGTGCTACTATTATCATGCCGAAAAACCCGTATACAATTGAAGGTATGGCAGCTAATATTTCTATTATGGGTTTCAGAATAGATTTTTGTTTATAACCCGCTATTTCGTTCAGATAAAGCGCACTCCCTACTCCCAGAGGGACGCATATGAATAACGCTCCAATAGTAACAAGCGCTGAACCGAGTATTAACGGCAATATTCCAAAATCCGGAGGTTCATATGTAGGGTACCAGGATTTACCCAGTATAAAATCAAAAAATCCGACCTTTGTAAAAATCGGCAACCCTTCTTTGAAAAGAACTATAGTTATGCCTACAAGAAATAGCAAAGAAGCAAAAGCCAGGATACTGAATATCCATTTGTATACACTCTCCTTAAAATATATAAATTTTCTATTTAACATTGATTATCCGCTTAAGTTAGATTGCCAATATGGGCGCAACGCATTACGCGTTACGCCCAATCCCAAACCAAGGAGGATTTTGTATTGGCAAAATTGTATTTACTAACGCAGGCCTACATAACCTGCTTGTTCGGCCAGCATCTGCCCTTCTTTGCTCTTCACGAAATCGATGAAGTCCTTTATCTCTCCCTCGGGTTTTCCATTGGTGTACATAAAAAGAGGTCTCGAAAGAGAATATTCACCGGAAAGCACAGTTTTTTTAGTGACTTCCACGCCGTTTACCGCAACGGCTTTTACGTCATTGCTGACATAACCTAAACCCACGTAACCTATGGCCCCGGGTGTTTTGGCTACGGTAGTCTGTACGGCCTTGTTAGAGGCCTGCAGAAGCGCGTCAGGCCTTACCTTTGCCTTATCGAGGGCCAGTTTATTAAAGGCTTCGAAAGTCCCGCTGGCAGAATCACGGGAAATCACCACTATCTCGCTCCCGTTGGCCCATCTGGATACCTTGCCCGTATAAATATCCTTTATCTGTTGTTTTGTCATGGCTTTAATACTGTTGGAATTGTGCACTATAACTGCTATCCCATCCATTGCCACTACATGAGCTCTGGGCATGACACCCGCGGAAGCGGCCTTGTCAAGCTCTTTGTCCTTAATAGGTCTTGACGCATCACCTATATCAGCTGTTCCGTCTATTATGGAAGCTATCCCTACTCCTGAGCCGCCGCCTTGAACCGATATGTTCGCATTGGGATTTTCGTCCATATAAGCTTCGGCACATGACTGAGCTACAGGAAGAACGGTCGTGGATCCTTTTATGGTAATAGATTCCGCGAACGCGTAACCACCGGCAAGACCCAGCATGAGCATCATTACTATCGATAATTTTCCTAGCCTTTTCATTTTTTAATTCCTCCTGATTTATGTTTTGGGGAGCGCAAACCACTTGCGCTCCCTCTGGTTAATACTTTGTTAAAACTTCATTACACAGTCAACCTGTACAACGTCCTGCTCCCTGTTCTTATATTGGCTGCCCAGATCCTTTATAGGATTCATGTGATAATAATCAAGGCCTAACTCAACGTTCTTGCTAAGACCGTATTTAAAAGCGACCTCATGTCCTTTTACGTTGGTCTCTCCATCATAGGCATCTGAATCGGGAAGAGCGTCAAACCAGGCATCTCTCTCGAGTTTCCTGTATATATACTTTGCCTGCCAGTTGCCCTTCTTCTTGACTTTCTTATCCCCTAATTTAAAACCTACGGCGTATCCTGAATTCTCGCTGTTCGGATCATTCGCGTTTATGTATTCACCGAAACACGAGAAATAAGGTACTATGCCGTTCAAAGGTTCTCTAATCTTTAATTCAACAGCCGGGCTTACTGAATCATAATCATACCTGTGTAAGGTAGAATCCAGAGTGTTCTTACTGTTGGTATCGGCTGAGTTGTCCATATTATAATTCTTAGTATGGACTATGTAACCGGTCAAAGCGGCTTTCAGCTTTACGTTGTCCGTCATTTCCCATTCCATACCGGGCTGTACATAAGCCATATAAGGTTCGTTTGACTTGGAGCTGGATTCATCAAGAATAAAGAATCCCGAATTCATGAAAAGGTCTAACTGGTCAAGTGAGTTCTCAATGGTAAACGCCACACCTTCGGGATTTACGTCGCCGTCCCATAAAAGATCGGTGGGTTCCCAAAGTATAGGTTTGCGTTTCATTTTACCGCCGTACAGGTTCAACCACCCGGCAGGAGCGTAAACAGCGTAAGCATAATCAAGGTTAATACCCTTGGTTGAAAAAGTATCCTGCATGGTCTGGTTTGTAGAACGGGGATCGCTTGAACCGGTCGCTAAACCGGCAAGTACTGTCCACTGTTCGTTAACCTTGGATTCGAGGCCGAGCCTGAAACGCACTCTTTCTCTATGTCTTCCGGACTTGGAATCGCCATCCGTATCGCTATATTGATACCTTAACCTTAAATCCCCCTTCAGTTTTGTTCTCTGGAGCCAGCCCGGCAGCATGTCGGATGTACCGGCCGCTATCTGGGCCCTTACTTCTTCCTTTGTTTCCGTAATTATTTCCTGCGCCTCACCATGAGACAACACCCCTTTTTCCACGAGTTTGTTTACGAGTATGTCTATCTCACCGGCAAAACATAGACCCGGCATCAAGGCCATGGTCAGAAGAAAACTTATCGTTAAAAAAAGTTTTCTGATATGCATTATCTTTGCCTCCTTAAATTTGTCTCTGTTAAAAACTATCTATTCTTGTCCTAAGAGCACACAGATTCGACTCTATACGTTTAAGAAACTCGTCCACGTACTCTTCGTCTATTATCTCCGTGTTTTCCACAGTCTCTATGATACTTCTTAAAGTTGTAAGCTGAGAACGCAGATTACTTACAACGTAATCTTTGCACGATCCTGAAATTTCCCTGCACTTCACTTTTTCACCCCCTTTCTTTATCCGCGTTCTTTTCATGCCTTCGCGTACAATGGTAAAATAGTCCTGTGAAGGGAGTTTTAAGGTCAAGTGAAATGTTTGTGAACTGTTTTTGGGGTGATTTAAGCTCTGGGAAGCGTAAAACTGAAAGTTGAGCCCTGGCCTGAAACACTTTGGACGGATATGTTACCGCCGTGAGACTGGACGATGTGTTTCACTATGGAAAGACCCAGGCCGGTCCCTCCTAATTCGCGTGAACGGGCCTTGTCGACTCTGTAAAATCTCTCGAATATCCTTGATATATCTTTTTCCAAAATACCTACCCCGGTGTCGGAGACGTCCACCCGAATAAAATCATTAACTGCATGCGCGCTTACCGCAACAACTCCGTCTTTTTTGTTGTATTTTATCGCGTTGTCTATAAGATTTGAAAGGATCTGGGATATCTTGGATTCATCGGCCAGTACTTTTGGAAGATCCGCGGGTATGTCGCATTCTATCTTAATCGACCTTTCCTTGGCCTCTTTTTTGAAACTGCTCAACGTAGATTTAACTGCGGATTCTACCGAGCAGGCTTTTAAGGTCATCTCCGATTTCCCTGACTGCATTTTAGATAAGTCCAAAAGGTCGTTTATAAGTCTTTCCAGTCTTTCCGAATCCGAATAAATTATATTAATGAAATCCTTCAAATTGTCCTTATCGTTTATGGCACCCTCGAGCAGGGTCTCCGCGTACCCTTTTATACTTGATACAGGTGTTCTTAACTCGTGCGATACGTTGGCAACGAAATCCTGCCTTATCTTCTCGAGTCGTCTTAACTCGCTTATATCATGAAAGACCAATACCGCGCCTTCGGGAACGCCCTCATTTACCACGGGAGTACCGTGTATATATATTATTTTTTCTTTCGGAACTACTATTTTGATCTCCTTTGATATAACTCCTTCTTTCAGTTTTAACGATTCTTCCACTATTTGTTGTATTTCCGCATTCCTTATAACTTCTATGGGTTTTTTCCCTGTCGGTTCAAAATCTATGGAAAAAAGATCTTTAAAACTCTGGTTCATCAATACGATCGTTCCCTTATCATCAAGCACCATGACACCCTCAAACATACTAAGAAGAACCGCCTCGAGTCTTAACTTACCCGAAGTGATGGCATCAATTCTGGATTTTATCTGTTCGGTCATATAGTTAAAGGAGCTCCCAAGATCTTCTATCTCATCACCGGTAGAGAGGGCTATCCTTTTTGAGAAATCGCCCCCTGCTATGTGCTTGGCCATAAATGACATCTCTCTCAGAGGTTTTGAGACTATGAGGGAAATCATAAAACCGGCGATTGTCGCGAATATAAAAGCTAATATAAAAGAAATTATAAGCATATCTTTGAGATTGTCGGATATCAGGGCTATTTC
>CAZEGO010000051.1:0-9480 GCA_964511955.1 uncultured Planctomycetia bacterium
AGCTACGCGCTACGGCAGTTTATATCGGTTTGCCTTCTTATATCATCTGTCAGTTTGGCGCTGGAACAGGAAATCTTTTATTTGATATTATTGAGCCTGTTTCTTCTTATTTTTATCTTTACCATGCGTTTAGGTCTTATCTGTGAAAAGAAAAGAAAGGGTTCTAACGTAGTGGGAGACCTCGAGGACATAACCAGCCTCTGGCGCCAGGTGAAAATCGCTGCCGCCATGTTCGTTATAATTTTTATGGTGTCGGCCCTGGTTTTTCCGCTGGTCCCGAGGTTCGAAAACCTGTCCGTCAGATGGATTCCTTCGACTCTTATGGGAATACCCGAGCTTGTGCCCATTTTAAAAATCATAAGCCGTTCGGATACTGTAGTGAGCGATAACGATATGGCGAAAAAAGAACAGCTTATAGATTACGAAAAGAAAGAAAGAGAGACGTCAGGAGGGATGAAAGACAGAGAAAAACTCGACAGGGACATAGAAGACGAGAAAAAGAAAGAGAAAGAAAAGGGAAAAGAAAAGATAAGAGAGATTAAGGCCGCGCAGCCCTCGCCCTCCATAGATCCCGCAGAGGTGGAATCCGTCGAGATTAAAAGCGACAAAGAAAAGGTAGAAGTAAACGATGAAATACAGCTTGATGCGACTCTTAACATGAAGGACGGCACAAGCGTTTCTGCCCGGGAGATGGTGGACTGGAAAATAAAAAGCGATGCCGAGGTGTCGGTGGATGAAAACAAAAACGTAAAGCCGGAAAAGACAGGTAAGATAGAAGTGACGGCGTCTTTCGGTGAAACGAAAAGCAATAAACTGGAAATCGAGGTTACCGAACCCGAAAGGATGCACAAAGGGGTGAACCTTGCGCAGGTTGAGGAACTGGTAGTTGTTTCGAGCAAGAAGACGCTGCCCGCTCAGTCCACCGGACAGCTGAATGCGCAGCTGAAAATGAAAGACGGCTCCGCTTTATCCGCCACAAAACTCGTCGAATGGAAAGTAAAAGGCGACACCGAAGTATTTATAGACGAGGACGGCACTATGACGCCGGATGACGAAGGTAATATCGAGGTGTCGGCTTCTTTCGGTGATGTAGTAAGCAATACCGTGGAAATTAAAGTCACGGAGCCCGAGGAGAAGCGGGATACGGGCAAACAAAAGCTAAGGGAGCAGAGGTTCAGGGCTAAAAAATTCAACGTCGGGATAGACGCCTTTAAAGTCGAGTCTCTCAAGATAAGTTCGGAAACGACCAAAGTCGAAGCAGGGGAAAAATGCCGGCTTGAAGCCAAATTAATAATGAAAGACGGATCCGTTACCGATGCCACGGAACTCGTTGACTGGAAAACCAAATCCGATTCTAAAGTCTCAATAGACGGCTCCGGTAATTTAAAGCCAGAGGAATCCGGTAAAGTGGAGGTTTCGGCATCTTACGTAGGGAATTTCAGTAACACTCTCCGGATAAAAGTAACCAAACCCAAGGAAGCCCCCGGGAAGGGCAAGGGCGCGCAAAGATCCTTTATTTTTTTAGTTTTTTTGATATCCATCGTCCTTTCTTCGCTGTTTGTCCGTATCGTGGTTAAATCCAGAAGGCTTAGGGATATGTCGCTGCAGCATCCAAGGTTATTTGCCGGGGAAGTATATAAGGCGCTTTGCAGGGGGCTGGGTGTTTACGGAGCCGCAAGGCCGCCGCACGTGGCTCACAGGGAGTTCCTGGGGACGGTGAATGAGGTTCTTACCCGGAATCCCGAACCTATGCGGGCCATGACGGAGCACGTGCTCGAGATGCGGTTTTCCGCGCACGATGTCTCAGCGGAGCATTCAAGAAAAACCCTCGATCTTTTTAACGAAATAAAATTCGTATTGATGCAGAGGGAAGGCCATAAGGAATTGATCCCGAAAATAGTATTTAACCTGATGTTAATGGATGTGCTGATGCTGAGAAGGGTCGAATAATCATTTATATTCTTGACTTTATATAGAGCGGATTATAATATATACAAAATAACGATCTAATCTTTTAGAAAGCGGAGGTAAAAATCATGGGTATGTGGGTCGGAAGAGGAAGGAAAGCCAGAAGATGTTACGGCTTTGACGAGATAGCTTTGGTGCCGGGGTCCGGTACGATAAATCCCAACGAAGTCGACACCGGCTGGGAAATGGGCGGTAAGAAATTCAGAGTTCCGATACTGGCGGCGGCCATGGACGGCGTAGTGGACGTAAAATTCGTGATAGAGATGAGCAGGCTGGGAGGCGTAGCGGTGCTTAATCTGGACGGGGTGCAGACGCGTTACGATAAACCCGAAGAGATACTAAAAAAAATAGCCAACGCGAACCCGGCCGAAGCCACTAAGCTCGTCCAGTCGTTATACACAAAACCCATAAAGGAAAAACTCATAACAAAAAGGATAAAAGAAATAAAAAGCAAAAACGCGACGGCAGCGGTAAGCACCATCCCGCAGAACGCGGAGAAGTTCGGTAAGATCGCTCAGGATGCCGGAGCGGACATGTTTGTCATACAGTCTACCGTGATAAGCGTTAACCATAAATCGAAGGAATACAAAGTAGTGGACCTTAAGAAATTCATAAAGTCCATGAAAATACCGGTTATACTCGGTAATTGCGTAACGTATAACGTGGCCCTCGAACTCATGGAGACAGGGGCAAGCGGTATATTGGTGGGCATAGGACCCGGCGCCGCCTGCACGACGCGAGGTGTTTTAGGAATAGGAGTTCCCCAGGTTACCGCCACGTCCGACGTGGCTTCCGCCAGGGATTTTTATTATAAAAAGACAGGCAGGTATATCCCCATAATAACGGACGGCGGCATGGATTCCGGAGGAGACATATGCAAGGCCTTTGCCAGCGGTGCCGATGCCGTAATGGTCGGTTCGGCTTTTGCCAGGGCTAAAGAGGCCCCGGGAAAGGGTTATCATTGGGGCATGGCCACTCCCCACGCCAATCTTCCCCGGGGTACCCGTATTAAAGTCGGCACTACCGGCAGCCTGGAGGAGATTCTTATTGGTCCGGCCAGGCGTGACGACGGTTCGCAAAATCTGGTCGGTGCGCTCATGACATCCATGGGCAATGTCGGTGCCGGGACCATAAAAGAAATGCAGTTGACCGAAATAATAATAGCCCCATCCATAAAGACCGAAGGAAAACTAATGCAGAGAGCGCAGGGGATTGGAATGGGAAAAAATTAAAGTATCAAATCAGAAATCCGAATATCGAAATCCGAAACGAAATGAAATAAAGATTAGTTTTATGTAAAAATAATTTTTCGAATTTAGAATTTCTAATTTGTTTCGGATTTCGGATGTCGAATTCAGGATTTTATAAATAAAATGTATCATTCAGATTTTGTCCACTTACATGTTCATACCCAGTACAGCCTTCTCGACGGTGCTTGCCTGATAAAAAAACTTACCGATACCGCGCGTCGGATGAAAATGCCGGCTGTGGCAATAACGGACCATGGCAATATGTTTGGCGCTATCGAGTTCTACAGGTCCTGTATGCAGAACGGCTTGAAGCCGATAATCGGCTGTGAAATCTATGTCGCTCCGAACAGTCGGCTCGATAAGTCCGTATATCGCGGCGGAGAAACCGCCAATCACCTCATACTGCTGGTAAAAAACGAAACAGGCTATAAAAATCTTATGAAGCTTGTTTCGATTGGATATATAGAAGGGTTCTATTATAAACCGAGGATCGACAAGGAAGTGCTGGCCCGGCATTCGGAAGGGCTTATAGCCCTGACTGCCTGCCTCAAGGGCGAGTTTGCGCAGTTGGCTATCGAGGGCAAGGAAGACAAAATCAGGGAAGCGGCCGGCTGGTATCAGGAAGTAATGGGTAAGGAGAATTTTTATTTCGAGATACAGCATAACCTCATTCCGGAACAGGAAAAAGTGAACAAAGCCCTGATTAGAACAGGGAGGGCACTGGGCGTCGGAGTGGCCGCGACCAACGATGTGCATTACCTTACCAAAGAAAGCGCCAAAGCCCACGAGGCGCTTTTGTGTATCCAGACACAGACCACGCTCGATGACCCTAGCCACATGAAGCTCCAGACAGAACAGTTTTATTTTAAGTCCCCCGAAGAGATGAAAGAACTTTTCAGAGAATGTCCGGAATCCGTAAAAAACACGTTGGAGATAACAGAAAAATGTAACCTTGAGCTCGATTTCTCAAAAACCCACCTGCCTCATTATGTACCGCCGGAACAATACAGCAGGGAGGGGTATCTTGACAAACTGTGCGAAGAGGGCCTCAGGCAGAGATATCCCGACGCGAGCCCGGAAACCAGAAAAAGGCTGGAATACGAGCTGGACGTCATAAATAAGTCAGGATATACAAGTTATTTTCTTATCACGAGGGATTTCGTTCATTACGCCAAGAATAAAAATATCGCGGTTGGCCCGGGCAGAGGCTCCGCCGCGGGCAGTATCGTCAGTTATACTCTGGGCATTACCGATATAGACCCTCTAAGGTATAATCTCCTGTTCGAGAGGTTCTTGAACCGGGAGCGAGTAACAATGCCCGATATAGATATCGATTTTTGTTACGAGAGAAGGAGCGAGGTTATTGACTACGTTATACAGAAATACGGACAGGATAACGTGGCTCAGATAATTACGTTCGGTACTATGGCCGCGAGAGCGGTTATAAGGGATGTGGGGCGTGTCATGAATATGCCTTACGCAGAGGTGGATAAGATAGCCAAGTTAGTGCCGTCGGATTTAAACATGACTCTGGAACTCGCGCTGGAGCAGGAGCCCGACCTGAAGCATCTTTACAAAACCGACGAGAGGATAAAGGATCTTATCGACACCAGTAAGCATCTCGAGGGCCTTACCCGTCACGCTTCCACGCACGCGGCGGGCGTGGTCATAAGCGAAGATCCCCTGACAAACCACGTCCCGTTGTTTAAGACCGGCGACGGACAGGTGTCCACGGGTTATGCCATGACGTCCCTGGAAAAAATAGGCCTTCTCAAGATGGACTTCCTGGGTTTAAGGACTCTTACCGTAATTCAGGAAGCGCTGAAGATAATAAACCGCATAAACAACATAAGTATAAACATAAATAACGTATCGACGGAAGATCCGAAAACTTTCAAGCTGTTCAGCAAAGCGGAGACCATGGGTATATTTCAGCTTGAAAGTTCCGGTATGAGAGACTTGCTTAAAAAACTCAAGCCCGAAAAGTTTGAGGATATAGTGGCTCTTCTCGCGCTTTACCGCCCGGGGCCCATAGGCAGCGGTATGCTCGACGATTTCATGAAAAGAAAACACAGAGAAATAGACGTACGTTACGACCATCCCCTGCTGGAATCGATTCTTAAAGAAACGTACGGAATTATAGTGTATCAGGAGCAGGTTATGATGATAGTGTCGAGCCTGGCCGGTTTCTCGCTTTCCCAGGCCGATCTTTTGCGCAGAGCGATAGGGAAAAAGATTCCCGAAGTGATGGAGGAACAGCGCAAGGCTTTTATGGAAGGGGCCGCTAAAAATAACGTAGACCGCAGGATTGCGGACAAGATATTTAACCTGATAGAGCATTTCGCGGGGTACGGATTCAACAAAAGTCATTCGGCGGCGTATGCGATGATATCCTACAGGACAGCTTATCTGAAAGCGAATTATCCGGTGGAATTCATGACGGCTCTTCTGACAAGCGAGAAAGATAATACCGATAAGATAGTCGAATACATAGACGAGGCCAGGAGGATGGGCATAAAGATACTACCACCCGACGCGAACGAAAGCTTCGCGAATTTTACAATGGTGGGAAAAGACGCCATAAGGTTCGGGCTCGGGGCGGTCAAAAACGTAGGGCGTACCGCGATAGAATCCATAATAAACGCCAGAAAGGAACACGGCCGCTTTTCCTCGCTTTCGAAATTCTGTGAGCTTACGGACTCGCGCCTGGTAAATAAAAAAGTCATAGAAAGCCTTATCAAATGCGGTGCTTTCGACAGCATGGGGCTTAGAAGAGCTCAGCTTATGGAAATGAGCGAGAGGGCTATCGATATGGCGAACACTATGCAGAAAGAAAAGGCCCACGGACAGATGATGCTTTTCGGTGAGCAGGCCATGGAGCAGGAGGTGCCGGAGGCAAGAGAATGGCCGGAATGGCAGCTGCTGAATTTCGAAAAAGACATGCTGGGATTTTACATAACCGGACACCCTCTGGCGCGTTACGCCAAGACGCTTAAGGAATATTCCTCGGCCGACAGCAACGAGCTGAAGGACCTGCAGGACGGATTGAAAATAAGGTTCGGAGGGATAATCTACAAGATAAAGAGTACGGTAACAAAAAAAACCGGCGAGAAAATGGCTATAATGATGATGGAGGATATGTCCGGAAAAGTAGAAGCGCTCGTTTTTCCCGCGGCTTATAAGCGGGTTTCTAAAAATATCAGGCCGAATTTCGCGGTCTTTGTCGAGGGTAGGCTAAATAACAGAGAAGACAAACCGAAAATAGTAGTGGACGAGATAATTCCCATCGACGATGCGAGGACCAGGTTTACCCAGGCTATTTCGATAAATATATATCCCCTTGGCACTGATAACTCGATACTCGAGAAACTTAAAGGAGTGTTCGAGAAACACAGAGGCAAAATACCTGTATACCTGAACGTTTCCACCAGGAAAAACGGCTCATACAGTATCATGGTAGGCAAAGAACTTTTCGTCAACCCCAACGACGAAATGATGACCGACCTCGAAGAATTCATAGACCTGGACCACGTAAAATTCGAAGCCACAAAAACTTAACATAGCCGGGGGACGCGTACCGGGGGGGCACTCCTGAGCTTATATCATGTGAATTTTTGTGCTCAGGAGTGTCCCCTTGGTACGCGTCCCCCAGAGTTAAATTTATAAATTTTGTTTGACATTATCGTGTAGTCCGTGTTATATTACCCCTTATAATTAAATCAGATACAAAAATTGTAAAACACTACGGGAGGTAATTTATGACTAAAAAAGATATCGTCGCGCGCATTGCCAACGAGACGGATATAAAACAAATAAACGTGAAAAAAGTCGTGCAAATGACGTTTGACATTATCGTTGATGCGCTGGCAAACGGTGAGAAAATCGAACTCCGCAATTTCGGTGTGTTCAAAACAAAGTCCAGAAAAGGCCGAATGGGCAGGAACCCGAGGACAGGACAACAGGTGCCTGTCGAACCCAAAAAGGTTGCCGTATTCAAGCCCGGCCTTATCATGAAAGCCAAAGTAAAATAAGTGCACAAGCGCACAAGAGCACAAGTGCACGGGTTAAATTATGCTGAAAGCGCTTAGAGGTACCAAGGATATATTGCCTTCCGAGGCCAGGACATGGCAGTTTATCGAAGATTCTGCCAGATATATATTTTCTATATATGGTTATAATGAAATAAGGACGCCGGTTATAGAGGAGGCGTCTCTTTTTATCAAGAGTATAGGCGATATAACGGATATCGTTCAGAAAGAGATGTACGTATTTACTGACAGGGGCGGTCGCAGCATCGCCCTCAGGCCCGAGGCCACGGCCTCCGTAGTCAGGTCTTATATTGAGCACAGTATGGGATACCGGGAAACGCTGGCTAAGTTATACTATATCGGCCCCATGTTCAGAAGCGAAAGACCCCAAAAAGGCAGACAGCGCCAGTTCCACCAGCTGGGCGTGGAAGCTATCGGATCCTCGGACCCTCTGTTAGACGCGGAAGTTATTTCGCTGGCCGCGGGCCTTTTAAAAAAAATAAACGTCAAAGGTTTCTCCGTAAAACTAAACAGCCTGGGATGCCTCAAAGACAAAAAAGAACTGATAAAAAAATACAAAGATAAAACCAAGCCTTACCTGAAGTCTCTGTGCGATGAATGCAGGGCGCGCTGGGATAAAAACGTTCTCAGAATCTTTGACTGCAAGAACCCCGAATGCGCCGAAGCGGTTAAGTCCATAGAGCCTAAAAGCAGCCTGTGCGGCAAGTGTTCGGCTCATTTCCTGGCGGTACGTGACGCGCTGGACCGTCTCGGCATGAAATATACGGTCGACGAGAAGATAGTCAGGGGACTGGATTATTATACCGGAACGGTCTTTGAGATAGTTCAGGGAGATCTTGGCGCGAAGGACGCCATATGTGCGGGCGGGAGATACGATAACCTGATTCAGGATATGGGCGGCAAGGATACTCCGGCGGTCGGTTTCGCTTTCGGGATAGAACGCCTGGCTTTGGCTGTTAAAGATACGGATATGAGGCCGGACGGCAGGGATGTTTATATAGCCGTACCGGATAAAAGCCTCAGGGCCGAGGCTTTTAAGCTTCTCGATGATTTAAGGCGGAGCGGTTTTTCGTGCGATATGGATTACGAAGACAGGTCTCTGAAGGCCCAGCTCAAAAAAGCAGAGAAGCTTCAGGCTAAATGCGCGCTGATTCTGGGAGAAAAGGAATTCAGCGAAAAAAAAGCTGTGGTGAAAGACATGGAAAAAAGACAGCAGTCCGAGGTGGAATTCGCCGCGGACACTATAAAGAAAAAGATACACGGAATAACAGGAAAAGGAGAAGTTTTATAAGATGGCGATAAATAGAACGCATACATGCGGAGAGCTTAAGGAAAACGACATAGGAAAAGAAGCGGGACTTGTGGGGTGGGTGCATAAGCGGCGCGACCACGGCAAGCTTATTTTTGTGGATATCAGGGATCGCTCGGGGATGACCCAGATAGTGTTTTTTAAGATGAAAGAAGCCGAGATTTTGCGGAGCGAATACGTGATAGCGGTCAAGGGTAAGGTGCAGAAAAGACCCAAGGGGACAGAGAATCCTAAGATGGTGACCGGATATGTGGAGCTGGGCGTGGAAGAATTCGAGGTTTTGAATCCGTCGCAGACTCCGCCTTTCGAGCTTGACGAGATGAGCGACGTATCGGAAGAGATACGCCTGAAATACAGATACATAGATTTGAGAAGACCGGAAGTTCAGAAAAAGATTTTTACGCGTCACAGGGTTTGTAAAGCAATGAGGGATTTTCTCGACAAAGAAGGTTTTATAGAAGTGGAGACTCCCGTGCTTACGAAGTCTACTCCGGAGGGAGCCAGGGATTTTCTGGTGCCCTCAAGGGTGAACAGGGATAAGTTTTTCGCTTTGCCTCAGTCGCCTCAACTGTTCAAGCAATTGCTGATGGTGTCGGGATTCGAGAGATATTTCCAGATAGCCAGGTGCTTCAGGGACGAGGACCTGAGGGCCGACAGGCAGCCCGAGTTCACTCAGCTCGACATGGAGATGTCTTTTATGGACGAAGCCGCCATTTTTGACGTGACCGAACGTCTGATGGCTTATGTATTTAAACAGTCCCTTGACCTGGATCTTAAAACGCCATTTCCCAGGCTAAGCCATAAAGAAGCCATGGAAAAGTACGGAACGGATAAGCCGGACCTGCGTAAAGATAAAAGCGGTTTTGAGTTTTTATGGGTAACCGATTTCCCTTTATTTAAATAT
>CAZEGO010000052.1:0-8933 GCA_964511955.1 uncultured Planctomycetia bacterium
GGCGTAAGCATTGTTGTCTATCAATACAGTAGCGTCGATCTTACCCCCCATAAGACAAACCGGCACGGACATGAAATAATGTTCATACCATGCCTCGGCTACGTATAAAGAACTATCCGAATCATCCGCGTCTCTGTTAACGTTACTGAATACCCTAAGTTCATCCTCCACTCCTGCGCCGTCACCCGTCTCGACTCCTATAAAAGCCTTCCCGTAATCGTCGAACTCTTTCTCCAACATAAGATTAATTGAATAAGAACCGTCGGTAACGTCTTCGCCTTTTCTGGAAAGGCTGTCCCCGTTGGCGTTATGGGTACTCTGTACCACCGAAGTAATACCGGTACTTATATCAATGCCTCCGAGTATATAATCATTTATACTCTCGACCGATCCGTCACCTAACTGTATGGTAGGCTTTTCTTCTTCATTGGCCAGTCTTGCCTCAAGCTCGTCAATCCGCTCTTCCTGCCTCTGAATCTGTTCCCTTAAAGCCCTGATTTCATCCAGCAAGTCTTCTTTTTCTATCTCAGCGAAAACAGGCCGACAAAACAGAAAAAAAAGGCATAGAAACGATTTAATAATTCTTCCCACCTGCGTACCCCCTTTCATGTTACTTTTTTATATTTGTGCTACTGATTAATAAAAAAAATTAAAGTTCTTTTCCCAGGGTAGCCAACGTGAGAGAACCGCGCTTTACGCCCTTCACGGCCCTGAGTTTATCCGACAATAGCTTAACTTTATCGGATTTACCTTTTACTATTATAACTTCCATGCAATTATGATGATCCGGATGGGTGTGCTGGCTGGCCACTATAAGACCTTCATTTTCGTGCTCTATATCCACCGGGTAAGACATAAGCTCTCTTTTATGGTTGTCATAGACCAAAGTAATAGCGCCGGCAACATCTTTTCCTTTCTGCCATTCGCCCCGGACCATGCTGTCGCGTATAAGATCCCTTATAGCTTCCACCCTATTGTCATAATCTTTAAGAGCTGGGAGCCTGTCGAAAGATTCCAACAGTTTTTATCCAGCGATATCCCAAAGCGCATAAGTTCACTTATTATCAGACCCTATCATTGTGTTACTTTTTTAAAAATTGTAGCACAAATTTCTAATCTGTCAACCATAAAAATAAAAAAACACAATTGTACACTTCAGGTATTACCTGAAATGTACAATTGTGCATGAAAAAGCCTTTTTGACCCCCTCAGGTAAGACCTGAAGTGTCAAAATTTACTCACCTATTATTTTTATCAGAATTCTTTTATTGCGCTGGCCGTCAAATTCTCCGTAAAAGATTTGCTCCCAAGGACCGAAGTCCAGCTTACCGTTCGTTATGGCAACTACTACTTCCCTTCCCATGATGGTTCTTTTCAGGTGGGCATCCGCGTTGTCCTCTCCCGTCAGGTTGTGCTTATATTTTCTCACGTTATAAGGCGCGAGTTTTCCCACCCATTCCATGAAATCCTCATGAAGGCCCGATTCATTGTCATTAATGAAGACGCTGGAGGTAATATGCATACTGTTTACAAGGCATAATCCTTCTTTTATCTTACTTTTCGTAAGCGCCGTTTCAACTTTAGAAGTAAGATTCACTATCTCGTACCTGTTTTTTGTGTTCAGGGTTACGTATTCTGTATGCGTTTTCATTTCTTCTCCATGGGCTGACCGCAGCAAACTAGTTCGCCGCCCCCGACGTTTGTAACCTTTACTTCATTACCGCATACATTGCATTTGTACTCTTCGCCGACATTTTGTACGTTCATAAAAACCTCCTTTTTGTTATACATACATTGTATTACCGCCTGTCGCGCCTGTCTACAAATTATGATAAATTTCTTAAAATATTTTTTGCCTTCAGGCTGTCACCTATAGGATCGGGGCTTTCATTGATGATAGTAATGTCGGCGTTTGCCTCGATGATCTTTCTGATAAGAGGTTTTAACATTTTTTCAGCGGTTATTATATGGCGTCTTTCGCCTTTACCGGTATATTCTATGCCCGAGAAATGAGAGTGGAGACGTTTAATATTTTTGACTTTATCGAATACATCGTCGTAATCTATGTTTCCTTCCCTGGCCAGGATATGGGCAAAATCCACGCATATCTCACAGCCGGTTTCCTCGCGCAATTTTAATATCTCATTTATATCGCCGAATTGTGTCTTCTTACCCGTTGTCTCAAGCGCGGGCAAAACCTTCCATCCGTTCTTCTTAATTGTGGCTATTATATCCTCTATCTCCCTTTTTATTATCTTATAAGTATCCTCCCGTGACCTGTCCTGATAAAAACCCGCGTGTAAAACCACATTTTCGGCTCTTAATAGAGAAGCTTTTTCGCAGCTGTCGAGTATTCTTTTTTTTGAAGCGTTAACCTTGTCTTTTTCCTTCGAAGCCAGATTTATATAGTATGGCGCGTGGACCGAAAGCTTTATGTTTAGATTCCCGGCTTTCCTGCCTATAGCCTCTGCCTGTAAAGCCGTCATACGCACGCCGTACACGAACTCTACCTCCATGGCATTCAGACCCAACTCATGAACAATGTCCAGTCCTCTTTCGTATCCTTTGCCGCCAGCGCCGGCGGGCCCGAGTCTTATCATAATATCTTAGAAAATAAAAAAACGGATTGGAGAACGGTGCTTATCCCCTGCCTCATGTCCCTTGTCGCTGATTACCCTAAATAGATATCTATCCTGTCGACCTTGCCTTCTCTTATGTCGCGCGAATAGGGATGCGGGATAGTGTTTCTTTTTAGCTCGGCTTTCTGGCCGTCTTTGTACCTCAGGGTCATAAAACGGGGGTTTACCGAATCCGACCCCGCGGTGTTCTTCAGTCTGGGATTGTGATATACCACCGTCGTATAGCCCAGGAACCTGAACGCGTAGCTGTTCTTCGGAAAACCATTCCTGGCCTGCCTGGAAAAAAGGAAGGACGGCAGTATGGGATCGAATCTTAAAGCCAGATTGGCTTCTTGGTCTATATAGAACGGTTTATATCCTACGTTCATTGTTATCCATATATTCATCATCTCGGCCGTTGAGCCGCTCAATCTTGCCACAAAACCTTTTCCGTGCATCTCCGGATCGGGGAA
The DNA here is from genome assembly GCA_964511955.1 of uncultured Planctomycetia bacterium. Classification (GTDB taxonomy): domain Bacteria; phylum Omnitrophota; class Gorgyraeia; order Gorgyraeales; family Gorgyraeaceae; genus CAZEGO01. The sequence goes on from CAZEGO010000052.1 coordinate 3,092, forward strand.
TTCGCTCGAGACTATAAAAGACGAATTTTCCAATATGCTCCTGCCGTATACTTCGGGATCCTGAAAAGCCACAAGGACTGTTTTAAATTCGTCAAAAAACTCCTTATACATTCCCGCTTTTAATATCTCCAGAAGGTATTTATATTCCATATGCAGCCATACGGATTCATTTTCAAGCCACCCCGGTGTAAAAACACTGGAGCGCCCCACCTCCCTGGATTCATTTTTAAGGGACTCGTTTATCTTATACATTCTAAGCTTCTTATCGTAAATATCCGTCTTCCTCAGGGCTTTATACAAAGACTTTTTCTTCTTTATATCCTTTTCCACCTTAAAAGACCTTACAACCCCTTCCAGAAACAACGGCATCCTGTGCGACTTGAACGCTAGCGGCCATATTAAAGGCAAATCTTTCCTGCGGTCTTTTTTATCCGTTTTCCTGAATTTCGTCACTTTGTTTATAAAATAGGTAGCATAAATCTTCCGGGAGGGGATATAGGCCTTCTTTATGGCTCCGTCTATCTTCCTGATATAAAGTTTCAATAAATTTATAGTGTCTTTTAAAGATAGGTGCTTTTCGGACCCGTTTACGCCTAATCTGGTAATTTCTCTGTATTTTTCCTTGGCGGTATTCGTCTTATCCCAGTAGTAATAATCTCTTTTTTTGGCGGAAATTTTTTTCTCTTTCTTTATAACCGATTCTACCGCCTTAAGAAACTCGTATAATTCAACCGGAAGGTTTATCTTAAAGTCCGTACCTCTGCCGTAGAGCAGCTCCAAGGAGTTTTTCATAAAAACCATCTGCCTTTTCAACTCGAAGACCTCGGGAGTGGACGAACCTATAAGACCGGGAAGCCCGTTCATCGAATCGCACCATCCCGGTTTATCGGCCTCCATCTCTATGCCTATACCCGAAGGATCCAGGGTGGCTATTTTGTTGGCGGTCAGGCACAACAATTTTACGAGAAGCGACGTTTTGTAAACAGGCCCTTCCCCTTTTCTGGAACGCATAATGTGCCGGTCAACGGAACGTTGTTTTATTATGTGATCTTTTTTACTGTCCCTTGTGAGGGAGTGATATTGCCTTACGGTACCGTCTTTCTTAAGGATATACCTCTCGCTCCTGGGTTTTACCCTGTGAGAATTGTCATAGAACGTAAATTCCTTCTTTTCCAAAAGAACGGTTTTTAATCTTTCAGGATATACGGATAGATAGCTTTCCACAAGGTCCAAGTTATAAGTCCAGTGATCTATCCAATAGCCTTCTTCGTGATCCGCCCGGAATACAGTCTCGCAATCTTTTAAAATATCGCTCAAAAACTTATGCCACGGCTTTTTTATTTTTATTCCCATCTCTTCCATGCTCATGAAGAGGTGACCCGGAGTAAACCCTTCCGAAAGCATTTCTTTAAGCTTTAAAAATACCTTATCGTCCCGGTTGATTCCTTTTTTCAGCCTGAATTTGGCACCCATTATTACCAGAGGATTATACCCGTCCAGTTGCACAAGATTGTAAAAATTAAATATATTGCTGTCGTCTATTTCGGGTTTAAAGAACACGTCGTTTCTTCGGTTCTGGTTCATGTCCCGGAAATTCCCGTTCCCCTGAGAGAAATAAGTAGGGTCTATGTAGAAATAATTATAATCTCTCTCCGGATCTCCGTGCTTACGCGAATATATGTAAAAATTATGGGAGTCGGCGTTACAATGAAGCGGATATCCTCCCCTCATAACGTTATCCAAAAACGTCTGGCGGCAGTAAAGGTCATACTTCTTGCTACCGCTTGAGGTAAAAGCGTTATCCGTAAGCTCGTTTATTATACTTCTGTTATCCTCTCTCTTTTGACCGAAGAACTTCTTCTCGCCTATCTTCGCCAAATGTGAGTTAAGTTTTTCTTTCGAGCTCATATGGCCCAGAATAGAATGCACTGTAAGGCTTTCCCCGGGCTTTACGCTTGTATCGCAATAAGAAAATGCGCACGGTAACTTATTTGCCTCGGTCTGCCTGGAGGGTATCTTGAATTTCTTTTCCTCCATGAATTTAACCGGATATATAAAATCGTTGGACTGACCGAAAACAACGCTTGGATCGACTATCACACGTAATCTACCTAAATGCTTCTTGCCTTTTGACATGGAAGCGGTATAAAAGTTGCCTTCTTTTATAAACACCACTTCCGAGACGTCCCTGGGATCAACTTTCAGGCGGAAAAACGGAGCGTCCTTTCGCGTGTTTTCGACTATCATCCAAGCCTCTATGGTCCTCCTCATCTTCTGCATGAAAAAATTATTGACTCCGTAAGGCACCATTATGGGATTACCGTCCAGGACTTCCATTTTTACGGTTTTCCTGGAAACGTTTTTTATTATAAGTTCTCTCGCCAGAGCGGCATAGGGTTCGTTCGGCACCGTAAAATAACGGACTTCCACTTCTATTCCCGGCTTGGGCGCTCTTTCGCTCATCCTTAACTCATGAGGGGTTATGCGCATTTCCTGGTCGCATGTTATATGTCCGTTGTCCGGATGCGGCCTGAACGGCTCATATAACATCGATTTGTCTCTGGACTTTATTTTTATAAAGGTACGGAAACCCTGTGAGGAGGCTAACTGATAGGCCCTGTTGGCGGGCAAAAACTCCATTATGGGGTTATCTTTGCTTCTTACGCCGAAACTGCATATTCCCTGGCCCCTGTTGGTATAAAACACCCACATGGGTATGCCGAAAAGACCGGCTATACCCGGCAAAAAATTAGAAAACGGGCTTGCCAGATTATAATTCTCTATAACGAACTCATTCTCCTGATTCAAGTAATACTTTATTTTTTTGGTCATTGTGATTGATTTTACCAGAGAGAGGCGTATTTCGCAAGTAAATTAAAAACAGGCCTGTTTCTAACGAAATTGGAGGTATCCCAGGATTTTGTTATTTGAGCCTTGTTTTTTACCCATAATTCATAGAAATTCTCCATACCATAGACAGGCCCTTCCCGTTTTATCCACGGAGGGTTCAGAGGGTACCTGTATAACCCGTCCGGAAAGCAGCTACAAGCCACGGCCTTATACGTCCAATAAGTCCAGTTAAAGTCGAATTCCCTGAATACTTCCAGAGTATCCTTTACCCACCTGACTTCGCCGGCTTTCTCGCCTCTGTAATTCACCCCGAATTCCCCTACAAAGACGGGTACCTTCCATTTTCCGCACAACTTACGAAAACGGTAAAGCCTTCTTTTTATGGTATTTTTATTCCAGGTTTCTCCGTTTATCTTACCCGGATAGTTAAGATCTCTTTGAAAATTAAAGGTAAAATCCAGCGGGTGATAATAATGTACCGCGTAACAAAGCCTGTCATCAAAAGGGTCGCCTATATCCTCCAGAACCTGCGACCATATATTGCCGTCCAGAAATATTATATGTTTTTTGTCTTTTTCCCTTATGGATTTTACTGTTCTTCTGTATACGGGTCTCAGAACCTTTTTTAAACTTTTCTTCAGTATTACGGGCTCGTTCATGATGTTATACCCCGCGACGGCGGGGTCATCCGCGAACAAATCCGCAATCTTCTCCCATAATCTCACGAATTTACGCTGATAGAAACGGTTTGTCCAAAAATCGCATTCTCCGTCACTGTCCCCGTGCCAGTCGAAATTCTGGCATCCAGGTACCGCGTGCATATCAAGAATACAGTAAACCCCGTTCCCGGCGCAGTTCTTAACCGCATTTTTAAGATAATCGAATCCGCCTCTCTCCTCCAGAATCCGATAATTAAAAGGGATCCTTATACAGTTGAAACCGGACTTTGAAACATTCTTAAAATCGGACTCTTTTATGAAGTTCTCTCTGAATTTACGGCAAAAAAGAGCCAGTTCTTTCTTTCCGTAAGTCTCGCGCATTTTTCTCTTGAATGATTTTTCGGAAATATTCCGTCCGCCCATGATATAGCCTTCCAGCATGAGCCATCCGCCGAAGTTAACGCCCCTAAGGATAACTTTTTCGCCGTTTTCATTTACTATACTACCTTTTTTCGTGTGCAGGAATAATTGTTCATTCTTCATGATTTTTAAGGCGCGGGAAAGAAAAAGCCCGCTTCTGTCGTATTATAACAAAAACGGGCTTATTTGTCAGGTAGTTTAAGCCCTTGCCCAGGGGCATCTACGGCAACCCTCTTTACAATGGGCTACCGGCCTCAACATGTATCTTTTTACCCACATAATTACCTCCCTTTTGATTTTATGTTTCTACGTTATTTAAAGATAAACCCTGTTTCCCTTGACCAGAACAGTAAATCCACCTCTTCCATGCTTATACCTGATTTTCCGAAGAAATCCCTCATTTTTTCCTCTATTTTTAAATATTCTTTCTTTGTCAGGGTTTTCGGTATCTCCTTTATCACTCCGTATTTTTTCAGGTTTTTTAATATATGCCTGTCGAGTATCGCCATATTCCCGCCAAGACCTATGTTTCTAAGAAAATGCGTCGCTTCCTTAAACCCCATGCCTTTTACATTCTTTACCAGCCATTCTCTTGTCTTAATGCAATCGACGGTGTTTATTTTTTCTTTTATCTTAAAACCTTTTCCGTTTTTGAATATAGCTCTGGCTTCGACAAGGTACCTGGCTTTGTTATTGGGAAATCTTACCCCAGAGAGGTAGGGCCTTATTTTCGCTGCACACCCGCGGCTGATAAGATTGTGCTTCTTTAAATTTTTTACCGCCCTGTCGCATTCCACTGCCTTAGCCTGAGGCGTAAGCAGACAAAAACAAAGTTCCTCGAAAACCTCCGTCTCGCTCTTTGAGTAAATGCCCCGGAAAAACCTCAGACGCTCCCCGATTTCTTTTTTCTTTTTTCTATACTCTTTTAAGAGATTTTTCATATCCCCAGAGCTTTTGTTATCGCAGGCTTATCGAAACCTACTATTATTGCGCCGTTTATATCCAGGACCGGTACTCCCATCTGGCCGGATTTGGATTTCATCTCTTCCGCGGCCTGAGAGTCCGATCCTACGTCCAGACTCTCGAATTCTATGTTGTTATTTTTCAGAAAATCTTTAGCCATAGTACAATACGGGCACGTAGAGGTGGAATATATTTTTACGTTAGCCATTTTTTTTCTCCTTTCAGCTTAACAAGCCTTTCCAGATGATTCTTTTCTTCTTCTATGAGCTTGTCTATTACTATGTGCTCTTTTTCTGGCACCACTTTTTTCATACCTTCATAGAAAGAAATCGATTTTTTCTCGAATTCTATCCCCAGATCAACGGCATCCCGATCGGACTTTATTTCGGAAGCGACTTCCGAACCTTTTTTTTCCCGAGTAAAAACATAATCCTCCGATAAAGACTTCAGATAAGAAAAATATTCCTCGGGATACGCCTCGGCCGGTTCGTATTTTTTCACGTTCTCGCGTAAAGCCTCGAACTGTCTTATATGCTTCTCTTCTTCCCCGGAAAGAAACTGAAAGACCTCCCTGGCCTTTTCGTCCGTTGAAAGCTTAAGCGCACCGTTATAAAAGTCCCTTCCGTTCTCTTCTATCTTTATTCCTACCTCGGCGACCTCGCCGGATGAAAATACACTACCCATGTAACCTCCCGATTTCACGTCCGAGCTCATAGGCCCTGTTCAGGCATTTCTTGTCGTTAAGTATATCGTCCTTTTCGTCCACTCCCGGGCAAAACAGCTCTTTTTCGTATTTCGCGTTTATTATAGCGAAGAAATTCTTTACGATAGCTTTGGAGTTCTCGAAAAAATCCTTCCTGCCGGATCCTTCCACGGACAGGAAAACTCCTTTTATTTTTTTATACCCGTTCATTTCATGAACCATCCGGATGAATACTCCTATTACCAGG
>CAZEGO010000053.1:0-7703 GCA_964511955.1 uncultured Planctomycetia bacterium
CCTGCCGGATCCTTCCACGGACAGGAAAACTCCTTTTATTTTTTTATACCCGTTGTCTTTTCCGAGTATGACGCTGGCCCTCCACGCGCATTGAAAACGGTCTATCATCGCTTTTGTCTGTGCGCTTAGACTACCGAAAAATACCGGAGAAGCCAATACCAGGATATCGGACCCCTTAATCTCCCGATAAACTTTCTGCATGTCATCGTTTATCAGACAGCTTCCGTCATCCGGCATATTCTCGCATTCCTGGCACCCCGAAATTCTCAATTCGTTAAGAATAATCTTTCCGGTACAAGCCCCTTCGAACCCCGAGCCTTCAAGGAGTTTATCCAAAAGCGTTTCCGTATTTCCGCCCCGCCTGGGACTGCCGGATATACCTAATATTTTCATGTCAGTTAGCGACAAGATATACGAAACATGTAACATGGCAAAAATAAAAGAATTTTACCCTTGTCTCATGTCTCTTGTTCCATATCCCTGATTAATAGTTCTCTACGAAAATCTCATAATAGCTCTGTGGATGCGCACATGCCGGGCACTTCATGGGTGCTTCTTCCCCTTCGTGTATGTACCCGCAGTTACGGCATTTCCACTTTACGGAACTTTCCTTCTTGAATACGGACTCATTTTTTATATTGGCTAAAAGTTTTCTGTATCTTTTCTCATGCTGTTCCTCAACCTCGGCTATCTCCTTAAACTGGTCCGCTATTTCATCGAAACCCTCTTCTCTCGCGGTTTCTTCGGCGTCCCTGTATATCGTAGACCATTCCATTTTCTCACCTTCAGCGGCCGCCTCCAGGTTTTGAGCGGTATCGCCTATTACGCCCGCCGGATAAGCCGCGGTAATTTCCACGTCTCCGCCTTTGAGTAATTTAAAAAATCTCTTTGCGTGTTCCTTTTCATTGTCGGCGGTTTCCAGGAATATACTCGCTATCTGCTCGTATCCCGCTTTTTTTGCCACGCCGGCGAAATACGTATATCTGTTGCGTGCCTGAGATTCGCCCGCGAATGCCGCCAATAAGTTTTTTTCTGTTTTTGAACCTTTTAACTCCATAACTTCCTCCCTCTACTTTGTCAATTTGACACTTCAGGTAATGCCTCAACTGTCAAATTATGCTGTTATTTGGTTTATTTTTTCCTTAAAACCCTCTAACTCCTCATCATCCGGTATATATTGAATCTTTAACCCCTTTACGGGAACCTGAAATTTTGTATCCTCCATTATTTTCTCTATCTGACCCACGCTCTGGCCTCCCCATCCGTAAGAACCAAAAGCAATACCGATTCTGTTTTTAGGGGCAAGGCCTTTCAGGTAAGTCAGAAAAGCCGAAACTGTAGGCATCATGCCATTATTTAAGGTCGGGGATCCTACGCAAATATAGTTAGCTTCCAATATATCAGTCATTATATCAGATATATGAGAGGTTAGCAGTGATCTCACGGAACATTTTATTGACTTTCTTCCGAAAGCATCATTAATAGCGTAAGCCATCTTCTCGGTACTGTGCCACATAGTGTCGTACACTATAACCGCTTTATTGTCATCACAGGTATTGGCGGACCACTTCTTATAACAGGCAATTATATCGTTTAAATGCGTACTCCATATGAGCCCATGACTGGGCGCTATCATATCTATCTTAAGGCTTCCCAGCGCTCCGAGCACCTTTTGGACCTGCGTACCGTAAGGCAATACTATGTTGGCGTAATATTTGGCCGCTTCCTCTTTTACCACTCCCCAATCATACTCATCGTTAAACCTCTCGGAAGAGGCTATATGTTGCCCGAAAGCGTCATTGGATAACAGAAGTTTTTCCTCGGGTATATACGTAGCCATGGAATCCGGCCAATGCACCATGGTAGCAAGCGCGAAAGTTAAACTCCTTTTGCCTATATTAAGGATGTCGCCGTTATTCACTGTCTTCATATTCCAATCTTCCTTAAAATGCCTCTTCAGGCCTTTCTCGCCGTTGGGTGAGGTAATAACCGTGGCTTTCTTCGCTATCTTCATAAACATTGGCAGGCTACCGGAATGGTCCATCTCCACATGGTTTGAGACTATGTAATCTATCTCCGAAGGGTCCACCACGGTCTTGATCCTCTGGAGCATCTCATCGAACTTATAATGCTTAACGGTATCCACCAAAGTTATCTTGTCGTCCATTATAAGATAAGCGTTATAAGTGGATCCTCTCTGCGTAAGATATCCGTGAAAATTACGAAGATCCCAATCGATAGCACCGACCCAGTAAATACCTTTTTTTATTTCGATTGCTTTCATCGTTTTTGCCTTATCCCTCCTTAACGAACTGATCCTTGCCTGCGCCACAGACCGGGCATACCCACTCATCCGGCAGGCTTTCAAAAGCTGTCCCGGGCTGCACTCCGTTATCCGGGTCTCCCGCGGCAGGGTCATACATATAATTACAAACTTCGCATCTGTATTTTTGCATTTTAACACCTCCGGTATCAGCCCTGCCTTCTTCTGATTTTATGAAGGTAGGGGCGTTTTTATGAGTGGTTCCTTTTTTTACCTCGTGATAAAAACTATACGTCATAGGCCTTGCTACGGTTAAAATCTTTGAGTCTTCCATCCTGCCGAAAATTACGGCATGGCTTCCACAATCGACTTCCTTGGTAACGCTTATTTCCATATACCCTATACAGTGCTCGGTCACCACCGGACAGCCCGAAAGAAGAGTCTCGAATTTTACGTCTTTAAATTTATCTCCGTCCCTGCCGGACTTAAACCCGAACTTTCCTATAAAACGGAGAGGCGTTTCTTCCGGCAATATAGAAACGCTTAAACGATTAGAAGTCTTTATATACTCATATGTAAGGTTTTTCTTATTTATGGAAACGGCTAATATGACCGGGTCGTTCGTTATCTGGACAAGCGTGTTGACTATCTGACCGTTCAGTTTGTCGGCTTTATTGGAGCTGACTACGTACATCCCGTAACTTATATTATGAAGTATATTTGGGTCCATTATTTTCCCAAAATCTCTTTAAGGTCTTTTTTTGGTTCGGTTATAATTTTTAAATCGAATTTCTCCTGAAGGACTTTCAGTACTCCCGGCGATATGAAAGCGGGAGGAGTGGGCCCTATGCGCACACCCTTGATATCAAGGTACAACAATGACAGAAGTATTGCAACTGCTTTCTGCTCAAACCAGGAGAGCACCAGAGTAAGGGGTAATTCATTCAAACCTTTGCCCAGTACTTTGGCCAACGCTGAGGCTATCTGTATGACCGAATAAGCGTTATTGCACTGCCCTACATCTATAAGCCTCGGGATGCCTTCTATGTCCCCGAATTCCAATTTATTGAAACGGTATTTACCACAGGCAAGCGTAAGAATAACGCAGTCTTTCGGTATTGATTCGGCTAATTCCGTATAGTAATTTCTGCCGGGTCTTGCCCCGTCGCATCCGCCTATCAGAAAAAAATGCCTTATCTTGCCTGATTTCACGGCATTTACTATTTTATCCGTCAGTCCCAGCACAGCTGTATGATGAAAACCTGTCATTATTTCCTTTGCGGGAGATTCGATAAGTTCGGGTAATGATTTGGCCTTTTCTATCAAAGGGGTAAAATCTCTTGATTTTAAATGCGTAGATCCGGATATACCGGTTATCCCTACGGTAAACAGCCTGTCCTGATAACTATTTTCCGGAGGGATCAAGACACAATTCGTGGTCGCGAGTATGGCCCCCGGGAATTCTTTGAACTCTTTTTTCTGGTTTTGCCAGGCTCCTCCGTAATTCCCCGTCAGATGCTTAAACTTTTTAAGCTCAGGATAACCGTGCGCAGGCAACATCTCGCTGTGAGTATATACGTTTATACCGGTACCCTCTGTCTGCTTAAGCAGCTCATAAAGATCCAAAAGGTCATGCCCGGTAACTAATATCCCGTGACCTTTTTTAGTACCTGTCTGCACCTTTACAGGTGTAGGATTTCCGAATTTTTTGGTATGGGCCTTATCGAGCGTCTCCATTATTTTTATGTTCATCCCGCCGCACTTTAGCACCATTTCTATATATTGATTGATATCAAAACTTACGTTAGTGATGGTCTTAAAAAGAGCTTCGTGCATAAAAGCATCGACTTCTTCGTTCCCGGAGCCGAGTTCCCTGGCATGAAAAGCGTAAGCAGCTATACCCTTAAGCCCGAAAAGTATAATATCCTGAAGACTCTGTATGTCGGGACTCTTCCCGCATATACCTGATTTCGTGCATCCGGTACCGCCGGAAGTCTGTTCACACTGGTAACAAAACATATCATGCCTCCTTTTGTTTTTTATATCTCCCGTATTTATCAGTCCCCACGCAGTCTTTCGCCATTTTGCACCAGTCAAGACAGGATTGGGTCATTTTACGATTAACTGTTTTCCCGCACGAGGGGCATTTGGTTTCGGTCTCGTCAGACCATATCTCTGCGTATTTTCCGCACGCACATCTTATGTTTTCCGGAAAAGGTTTCTTTATTCTTTCGGAACCCGGGCAACTGTCGAAAAATCCCATTTATTTAACTTCTCCTTTTATCCCTATGGTTACCTCTTTAACCGGCACTTCCCTGCCGGATAATCTTATGGCTTCCCTGACTATCTGATTCAGGCCGAAACAGCAGGGTACTTCCATATGAGCGACCGTTATAGTCTTGATATTGTTTTGTTTAATAATCCCGGCTAATTTTTCCTCATATATAGTGGCCGCGTCAAGCTTAGGACACCCTATCACAAGAGACTTTCCTTCCAAGAGCTCACCATGAAAACCCGCGTAAGCGAAAGAAACGCAATCAGCCGCTATCAAAAGATCAGAATTTTTTAAAAAAGGGGCCGACACAGGCACAAGCATAAGCTGAACAGGCCAGTTCCCAAGCTCGGATCCGCTTTTTGTTTTAAGATTCTCCCTATCACTTGCCTGCCTGCCGGTAGGCAGGTCCCTTGTCCCATGTCGCTTGAAGCTCCTAACTGCCGTCCCGGGACACCCGCAAGGTAGCTTCTTTTCTTCTTTTTTCTTAATGTCCTCTGAATGTTTCTTTGTGGCTTCCTCGTCAAACTGCTCAGCTTCTCTTTCCTCTATAGTTATGGCGCCTTCAGGGCAGTGCCCAAGACAAGCCCCGAGCCCGTCGCAATATATATCCTTAACGAGTCGCGCTTTCCCGTCCACTATCCGCAGGGCACCTTCCTCGCAATTGGGTATGCATTCTCCGCATCCAGTACATTTCTGCTCATCGATTTTCACTATTTTGCGTTTAGCCATACTCGCCTTCCTCAAATAAGAGAGTCTATAGTTATTTTATCAAGCTCCCGGTTTACCATCTTCCCTATATTCTTAAACTTCTTCCTTACTTTACATATCTTAATATTAGGGCAGGGTTTTTTCCTTAACACACAGTTAGTTAGATCCACTTTTCCCTGAAATACCTCTATGACATCGATCAGTTTTATTTTTTTAGGATCCTTGGCAAAAGAAAATCCGCCCTCCTTACCTTTATATGACCTCAATACGCCCTTCTTCGCCAGTTTTTGAAGTATCCTTCTTAAAAATCTTTCAGGCAGATCGACCCGTTCAAGTATCCCGCCCACGGTAAAAGTTTTTTTCTTCGGATTTTTCTTCAGATAACTCGCCATGAATATAACAGCTCTGATAGCGTAATCCGTATCGCGTATTATAAATTTCATACACAACCCTTTCTTAATAATACCATTTTAGTATCATTAATCTATTTTGTCAAGGTTTTTTCGGAAAAAAGTTTCGACAGGACAATGCTTATCTCGTAAAGCACGATCAGCGGGAATGCGAGAAGGCACTGTGTTATTATGTCAGGGGGTGTAAAAACAGCTCCCGCCACAAACATAATTATTATGGCGTGCTTCCTGTTTCGCGAAAGAAAAGTCGGCGTGACGAGGCCAACGCCTGAAAGAAATATACATAGAAGGGGTAGTTGAAAAACAAAACCGAAGACCAGGGTCAGGAGGCCTACGAACGAAACGTATTTTCCAACCGTTATCATGGGTCTTACGTTTTCGGACGCGAACCCCATAAGAAAATCAATACCTACGGGGATTATTACAAAATACGCGAAACTCACTCCCGAGGCGAATAGAATCAGGGACAGGAAGACAAATAATAAAAGATATTTCTTTTCTTTCTTTTTCATGCCCAAAGACACGAAACTCCATATCTGATAAATAATCACCGGCGAGGCGAGCATAACACCCGAGAAAAGCGAAAGTTTTATGGTGGTTATAAAAGCCTCGGCCGGAGCTATAAATACGAGCTGTCCCACGGGCTTTACCAGAAAACTGAGAAGCCTCTGAGAAAAGGCATAACTGAAAACGGCGGCCGTCACTACAGCCGCCAGTATCTTTATAATCCTGGCTCTTAATTCTTCCAGATGCTGAATAAAAGTCAGTCTGTCTTCTGCCATACGGTTATTTTAAGATAAAACTTTCATAATTTTTCCTGCAACCCTCCGATATCCATTCTTCAGCATATCCTATAGTCACGACAGCCATCAACTCATAATCACTATCGGTTTTTAAATGTTCGTGTATTTCTTTTTTCCTATTGAGTATCTCCCCCAACCAGCAGGTACCGAGGCCCGATGCATAAGCCTTCAGCAGCATGTTTTGAATGCACGCTCCCACTGACATTATGTCTTTTTCCCTGTTATAGGTGCAGCCGTTATCCATGAATACGCATATGCACACGGGTGCCGACTCCACGATACCGGCGTATTTCGTGAATTGAGCAAGCGCGTTTTTGTCTTTGTCTTTCAGGACCATGAATTTCCAGGGCTGGTTGTTGAGCCCCGATGGCGCCCATATTCCTGCGGTGATTATCTTTCTGATCTGCTCTTCGGACGGCATTTTATTCGAATATTCTCTTACTGACCTCCTTTTTAATATCACGTCTTCTATTTTCATATATGTCTCCTAAAAGGAATAAACAAGGGACGATATGAATCTCATATCGTTTTTCTTTGCGTCGCCGACGGGCTCAGAGACGTACTCGTCCGTAAGGCTCAACTCGAGAGACAGCCCTTCTTTCAGTTCGGTACTGAAGACGGTCCTAGAGTTTATTCTGTAGTCTTCGAAATCGTCTACGGTTGGATAAAAGAAAACATCCTGGGTTATTTTGCAATTCTCAAGAATACTCTTTTCAAAGAATCCCCGCGGCACCAGAACCGTTTCTTCACTTGCTGCACTGTCGTCCCTGTATTCGGTATATTCATATCCGGCGGCCAGCTCCGCCATCAGTTTCGTGTCCTTTAGGTCAAAAAACCAATATCCGACGCCGGTGGAAGGGATTATGCGATAATCCACGCCGGAGAAACGGTCATGGTCGGCTTTTATTTTGTAAAAATGATACCATTTTTTTAATTCCCCCAAACTATAAGCATAGCGAAGAGACGAAGACCATTTCCGGGCGTCCATCTTTTTATCCGAAGACGAATAGAATACATCTGCTCTAAAAGTGATTTCGTTTACATGGATTACGTTTCTGTTGATATACAGCGAAGCGTTAAATTGGCTTGACTCGGTGTTGCCGCTGGATTTACCGTATCCCGCTGAAATTTTTCTCTCCCATACGACATCCGACTCAATCTCTATGTCGCCTATTTCCGGCAAGTCGTCATCCCTTATCTCCTTTATCTGTTCTTTGCTTATCGTAAGCGTACCAAGTACGCCG
>CAZEGO010000053.1:7713-8868 GCA_964511955.1 uncultured Planctomycetia bacterium
ATAACTTCTTTTTCCCTGTTTTCTATTATATCCGCGGTAATTCTGTCGCCGTTTTTCAGATATATCTCGGCCGCGTACGCGTTAGAAAAAAATATAAAGCCCGCAAGTACGGCTAAAATAAAATACCTCATCTGTTCTCCCCGGACGCAGCGTCGCGGCGTCTGAAAATTTTCCTGACAAATCTGAACATTGTCTTAAGAAACCATATTGAAAAGGCTATAAAGGCAATAACTATTATGCCTGTTATAACAGGATGGTTGACCATCATCCATAAAGCTCCGACCACAAGGGCATCCTCCGATACGCTGGCTATGGAATTAGTAACCGGTTCGGGAGAAGTATTTATCGCGGCTCTGGTGGTAGCTTTAGTAAGGTGGGAATCCATAGCTATTGTTCCGCTTATAAGAGCTCCGGCGGTCTGCATTACAGGTCCCATATCTGCCATGGCCATATACGAGAGAAAAGCGCCTCCGGCCGGACGCACGAAAGTATGTACCGTATCCCAGGCCGAATCCACAAAAGGGATTTTGTCGGCGAAAAACTCTACGGCGTATAATATAACGGCCAGCGCTATAATGAGGGGGTTTGAGATTACTTTAAGATCCCCGGGCAGGCTCAACACGCCCATTTTATCCATTATGCCCAGACCCGCCACGGTAAGGTAAAGATTAACTCCCGATGCCCAGGATCCTCCCAACATCGCGCCTAAATTCGACAAAGCGTCCATAAGGCCCCTTTTTTTTGAAAACTTATTTTCAGTATAGGAACTTTAAATATCACTGTCAAGAAGAAAGGGCACCGAGGATCAGAGAACAAGATTAAGAAGAGTGCCAACTATAAGAGAAGTAACTATCATTATAATAGCTGATTTTATCATGTCTTTCATGCCAAGCTCCCTTACCAGTACGATAAAAGTAGCTATGCACGGAAAGTATATAACGAGTATGGTGCATCCTATAACAAGCTGTTTTGTGGTAAGACCCAACGGGGCCAGCATGCCGACGGCCACGTCTTTTCTCAGGAAACCCACTATAAGCGCGGCAATCGCTTCTTTCGGAAGCCCCCAAAGGCCGCTCAAAACAGGGGCGAAAATATCGGATAAATATACTATTATATTCAGAGCATACAGTAAATTAACGAAAGCAACCCCCAGCA
>CAZEGO010000054.1:0-8804 GCA_964511955.1 uncultured Planctomycetia bacterium
GGAAAGCGAAGGCCTTCCTCTTTCGATGCTCGAAGCAATGGCGTGCGGAGCGGTGCCCGTTATGCCGGACGTAGGAGACATATCTGACGCCGTCAAAGACGGAATCAACGGCAGGGTTTTAAAAAATACTTCTCCCGTCGATTTCGCGGAGGCTGTTTCGGAACTCCTGACTGACAAGAATAAACTTTCCTCTTATTCCGGTGAAGCAGTAAAATCCGTACTTAAAGAATACACTTTTGGGTCCGCCTCAGAGAAATGGAGAGATATTTTTAATGACTTGTCTCCGCGCAGCAAGGCATCCGTTTGGTATTTCGAGCGGCTGAAGGCCATGACCGTGGCCGAGATAATCTACAGAATTAAACGTGTTTTATCCGTAAGGTTGTTGAGAGTAGCGAAAGTTTTAACCGATCCGCTCGGTACTACGGATAAACGCCCCGTCTTTTTTACGGAAAAAGAAGACCTGGATTTTATAAGAGATAAATATAAGCACGTCCGATTGTTCGATGACGTACGATATGAGCGTATTGATTGGAAAGGCGGCGTAAAGAGCGATTTTTTAACTGATTTAAGGCGCAGGTCCGGCGGGCGCGGCGTCGAAATTAAGCATATATGGGAATTGAACAGGTTTCAATGGTTAACGGGAAAGATCCAGAGATACGCCTTGTATAAAAAAGAAGGCACGGATCGGGAAGCGGTGAGCATGCTCGGGAATTGGATAGACGATAACCCGTCTTTTGAAGGGGTGAACTGGATGGACTCTCTCGAAGTCTCGATCAGGCTTATTTCATGGTCATGGGCGTATTTCCTGTTAAAGGATTCTAAGTATTTCGATGAGCGCTTTGAAAGAATGTTTTTAAGGAGTGTTTACGAGCATGCCCTTTTCGTGGAACATAATTTATCGGAGCATTCTTCCGCCAATAATCATCTTATAGGAGAGGCGGCCGGCCTGTTTATCGCGGGGCTGTTCTTTCCGAATCTCAGAGGCGCCGAACAAAGGATTAAAAAAGGCAAACTTATACTCGAAAGAGAGATGGTAAACCAGGTACACCCGGACGGAATGAACAGGGAGCAGTCCACGGGATATCATTTATTTACGCTGGAACTATTCATTACGGTCATTATAGCGGCGTTAAGGAACGGCATGAAGTTTTCGGACGAATTCATGGCGAGGGCCGAAAAGATGTGTGAATTCGTTCTTCACATGTCGAGGGGATCTGATGCGATGCCTTCTATAGGCGACGATGACAACGGAGCTGTTTTAAAGCTTAATATTTTTACCCAAGACATCAGATATCTTTCGGCATTGAACAGCGCGGCTGTTATTTTCGGCAGAGGAGATTTTAAAAGCGGGCCGGAGCCGGACGAAAAGACTCTCTGGCTTTTGGGGAAGAAAGGCTATTCTGACTTCACGCTGTTGAGAAGCGGCAAGACGGAACCGGAATCCAGAGCTTTTCCCGAGGGAGGCTATTATATAATGCGGAATAACGGGATATTTCTGGGTTTCGACTGCGGAGAGCTGGGCCTCGGGAAACTGGCCGCTCACGGCCACGCAGACGCCCTGAGCGTAGTCCTTAAAATAGACGGACACGACGTACTGGTGGACCCCGGGACCTATATCTATCACTCTGACAGATACTGGAGAAATTATTTCCGCGGCACCGCCGCCCATAATACTGTCAGAATAGACGGCAGGGACCAGTCAGAGATAAAGGGCCCTTTTCTGTGGGGCCGCAGGGCAGACACCGTTCTAAAGACATGGTCTCCCGACGGAGGCTGTGACAGGGCGGAGGCTTATCATACCGGATACCAGAGACTGGACGATCCGGTGAGGCACGGCAGGGAAGTCGTGTTCGACAAAGAAAAAAAAATTATAAAGATCAGGGACGCTGTCCGTTCCGTCAAGACGCATCGTGCGGAAATATTTTTTCATCTGCACCCGGATTGCCGTATGCAAGAAACTTCGGGTAATATTTTTATCGTCGAAAACAACGGAAATTCCGTAATTTTCGAGCTTGACGGGTGTCTCAGGAGCGGCGCGGTCGAGAGCTGGTATTCGGGCAGATTCGGAAAGAAAGAGAAAACTTTGGCGATACGCGGTGAGTGTATTTTCAGCGGAGAAAGAAATTTTACCACGGAGATACGAATAAAAGAAAGGGACGCTAAATGAAGATAAGCATATTCGGGCTCGGATACGTCGGAGCGGTTACCGGCGCGTGCCTGGCCGAAAAAGGGCACAAGGTTCTGGGGGTCGACATAAACAGGGAAAAGGTATCTTCGCTCAACCGTGGCAAAAGCCCGATAATAGAAAAAGGCCTGAATAAGATAGTCTCGGCCGCTTTCCGAAATAAAAGGCTTTCGGCTACCGGTTCGGTGGAAAAGGCGGTTACCGGGAGCGATGTGCTTATGCTGTGCGTAGGAACGCCGTCGGACGAAAACGGCGCGATCGATCTCGAAATACTGAGAACGGTATGTTCGCAGATAGGAGCGGCGTTAAAAAGTTGCCCGCTTTACCGTACCATAGTCGTAAGAAGCACGGTATTGCCCGGGACTACGGAGGGCCTGATCATGCCCGAACTGGAAAAAACCTCCGGCAAAAAAACAGGTGTTGATTTCGGCGTATGCGTAAACCCCGAATTCATGAGAGAAGGCAATTCCGTGGAGGATTTTTACTCGCCGGCGAAGACCATAGTCGGGGCGGGAGACGGCAGGGAGCGGAAAGTCATGAAAAAAATATATTCTTTTATAAAGGCACCGTTCATAGCGACCGATATCAAAACAGCCGAGATAAGCAAATACCTGGACAACGTTTTTCACGGGGTCAAGATATGCTTCGCGAATGAGATAGGCGAGTTATGCAGAATTATGGGGGTGGATCCGCAGGCCGCTATAGACGTATTCCTTAAAGACAAGAAATCCAATATATCCCCGAGGTATCTGAGGCCCGGTTTCGCGTTCGGCGGTTCGTGTATTCCTAAAGACCTAAGGGCGGTTTTAAACGAAGCGAAGGTCCGTAATCTTGATATACCGCTGATGAATTCGATAGTCGGAAGCAACGACACTCACATATACAGAGCGTTTAAAAAAATATCCGCTACGGGAAAAAAGAAGATAGCGGTTCTCGGCCTCAGCTTTAAACCCGGTACCGATGATTTAAGGGAAAGCCAGATGGTAAGGTTATGCGAGATGCTCATAGGCAAAGGCTTTAATCTGAGAATTTACGACAGAAACGTATCCATGGCCAGGCTGACGGGTGCGAACAGGAGATATATAAACAAAGAAATACCCCACATCTCCTCGCTCCTGTCACCGTCATTGGAATACGCGATAAAGGGTTCGGAAGTCATAGTCATAGGGCATAATACGCCGGATTTTAAAAAGGTTAAAGAGGCCAAAGCTAAAAGAAGGGTCATGATAGACCTGACGGAGTAAACGCATGAGGAACAGAAAAGTATTGATATTCGTGGAAAACCTTTCCGTGCCTTTTGACAGGCGGGTATGGCTTGAGGCCAGGGCTCTGAATGAGTCGGGCAGGGACGTGAGTGTAATCTGTCCGCGGTTTAAAAACGAAAAAAGCCGCGAGGTCCTGGAAGGGGTCAATATATACAGATACCCTGATCCCCCGGCCACAAAAGGTATCTTCAGTTACTTCGCGGAGTTCAGCTATTGTTTTATCGCGACTTTTCTGTTAAGCTTCGTGGTTTGGGCCAGGCACGGATTCGACGTTATACACGCGTGTAACCCGCCGGACACTTTTTTCGTTATAGGGCTTTTTTACAGGATATTCGGAAAAAGATTTTATTACGACCAGCATGACCTTTGTCCCGAGGTTTATTTGTCCAAATACGGTAAAAAGAAAAAAGATATTATTTATAAGATACTTTTAATGCTGGAATTTTTGACATATAAGACGGCGGATAAGGTGATAGTGACGAATGAGTCTTACAGGCAAACGGCGATTTCCAGAGGGTGCTTAAGGGACGATAAGATCTTTACCGTAAGGACATCGCCGGAACTCGATAAATTCAAAACGGTTTCTTTCGACCCCGGGATCAAAAGAGGAAAAAGATACATGGTTTCTTATCTCGGGGTTATGGGGCCTCAGGATGGGGTGGATTATTTTCTGCGCGCCATAGATTTCGCCGTAAAAAAGCTTAAGCGCGAAGATATAATGTTTGCCTTAATAGGTTCCGGCGATTCTTTGAATGACCTTAAGAGAATGAAAGAGGATATGGGACTGGACGGTTCTGTTTTTTTTACGGGCAGGGTGTCCGATGACGAGCTCCTGAAGTATTTATCCGCTTCGGACGTATGCGTGGCCCCCGACCCCAGGAACCCCCTTAACGAAAAATCAACCATGAATAAAATTCTGGAATACATGGCTATGAAAAAACCGATAGTTTCTTTTGACCTGAAAGAGGCCAGGTACTCGGCCGGTGAGGCGGCCTTGTATGTTACTCCCAATGATACGGAAGAATTCGCCAGAAAAATAATATTTTTACTGGAAAACGAGACGTTACGAAGAGACATGGGGGAACGCGGAAGAAAAAGGCTGTCCGAAGGCGATCTTTCATGGGAGCACAATAAAAATATACTTATAAATGCTTATGCGAAAAATTAAGAATTTACTAAACACGGTTATTATATGCAGTTTTGCTTTTTTCCCGTTCAATATTTTTACGGACGCGGATAGAGAAGATTTTCCTTTCTACGTCCCGCACGAATATTGTCCGGACTCCGTTATAGATATGAGTTTTCTTATGGACGCTCCCGCGGGTAAACACGGATTTGTGCGCGTAAAGGAGGGACATTTTTATTTTGAAGACGGCCGGAGGGCCAGGTTCTGGGGAGTGAATCTTCATTCGAACAGGGCGTGTTTCCCGGCTAAATCCGACGCGGATAACATAGCAAAAAGGTTAAGCCAGCTGGGATGCAATATAGTCAGAATGCACTTTTTGGATAACGAGGAACCGGGGGGCATTATAAGTGCGGACTACGGCGACAGCCAGCACTTTTCGTCATCTCAATGGGATAAGCTGGATTATTTTATAGCCCGGCTGAAGGAACGCGGTGTATATGTGGCATTTGATGTCATGGGCCTCGGCGCAAGACGGTTCGGCCCCGAAGATGGGGTGCGGGACTACGATAAAATAAAGCACGGGGCGGCGGGTATTTCCTTTTTTGACGAACGCGTTATAGAGCTCAGCAAAAAATACGCTTTCGAGTTTCTCAACCACGTGAATCCTTATACCGGGAATAGCTATATACACGAGCCCTGCGTGGCTTTCGTGGAAATGACGAACGAAAACACTCTTTTCGCGGACTGGATAGTGACAAGGTTCACACCTTATTATGATAAAAAGATAGAAAAGCTATGGCGCGAGTGGCGGAAAGACAGAGATAAAGATTCAAGGCCCGGAAATTGGTCCGAAGACAGAGAATTCTTCTATTCGCTGGAAAAAGATTACAAAAACAAAATGTACGGGTATCTCCGCTCTATAGGAGTTAAAGTGCCCATCGGTTGTTCCAACACCCCTCACGATAACCTGAATCTTGTTTCGGAAAGTAATATGGATTTTACGGACATACATCCTTACTGGGATCTGGTCTACAGGTCCAAAAGGATCCATAACAGACCGATGATAAAACAAAGCCACTTCAACCCCTACACTCTGGTTAATCATCTGTCAAGGGCCAGGGTCGAGGGCAAGCCTCTTGTCTGTACAGAATGGGGCAGTGTATGGCCTAATGAATGGAGGGCGGTTGATATGCTGACCATGGCTTCTTACGCGGCCTTCCTGGATATAGACGCTCTGTTCCTTTATTCATATAACGGCGGATGGGGCACGGGATGGGGCGATTCACCCGACGTTTTACGTTACGATACCGTGGTGATGAACGATCCCGCCAAGATGGGTCTTTTTCCGGCTTGTTCCGCGATATTTCTAAGAGACGATGTCAAAAAAGCTAAATATAAAAAATACGTTAAATATCCTCTGGAAAATCTTTTTGCGCATTCCGAGGATTATCGTGATTGGGAAAGAACGGCCGGAATAATGTATGTGACCGGACTGGAGAAAGTCTTTATAAAAAACAGCCGTACTCCGGGTAAAACGGACTATCCCGGCAGGGAGAGTTTATTTCCGGAAAAACATATAGCCGAGTCCGAAACGGACGAGATGATCAGGGATTACAAAAACGGCATTTTTATATTGAACACCCCCGGGTGCCTTTCTTTTTCCGGTTTTACGGGAGGAGAAGAGTTTGACTCGGAGGAGTTAAACATAAAGGCAGAATCGGAATTCGCGACTTTTACCGTGATATCGCTTGACGGGAAAAACATAGCCGACTCCTCGAGTCTTTTACTGACTGCGGTCGGAAAGGTTTATAACAGCGGGCAAAAACTGGCTCCTCACATAACAAAACCCGTCAAAGACCTTAAAAAAGACGTTTATATAATCAGCAGGGGGAAAGGCCCGATACTCGTCGAAGATATAGAAGGCAGAGTGCTATTTAAAAGAAAGGGCGGACTCAGGGTTTTTGCTCTCGACAGATACGGCATAAGGAAAGATGAGTTGCCCGTTTCGGCCGGTTCGGAAGGGTCATACTTTGACGTATCGGGTGCTTATAAGACTATCTATTACGAGATAATAGAGGAATAATCATGATAAAAGAAAAGGAAAAACTATTCAGAAAATTATTAATGCTGATCGACTTGACGGTGGTGCTGGCGTCTTTTCTTATTTCCGTGGCGCTGAGGCAGAATATTCACTCTTTCTATGTCTTCGACATCTTTCCCGATAAACAGGTGATGGACGACCTGGCGTCCATGCATGTATATTTTCAGATATTCCCGGTTATTCTCTTTGCGTGGTGGGCCGCTCTGACTTCGGCGGGACTATACGAATCCCTGAGAATAAAAAGTTTTTTTGAAGTCATATGGGGAATAATAAAAAGCGTTTTTCTGGTCATGATAATTATTTCCACCATAGTTTTTATTTTTAAACTGAGTTTTATAAGCAGGAGCCTCATACTTTTATATTTTTCGGTTACCTGTACCCTGTTGACAGCCGAAAGATGGATTATAATAAGGACTCTGAGACATTACAGGAAAAGAGGTTACAACACAAGGAACGTGCTTATAGTCGGAACCGGCGGAAGAGCCGTAAATTTCATGAAGATGGTTTATAAACATAACGAATGGGGCTTGAAAATTATAGGGTTGATAGATATAGATCCTCTGCGGCTGGGGAAAACCATAGGCGGAAAAAAAGTTATAGGCCTTCTGGACGATATACCCGACATACTCACTCAAAACGTAGTCGACGAAGTGATATTCATAGTTCCGAGAAAATGGCTCTCGGTTATAGAAAAAAGCATAATGGCATGCGAGATACAGGGAGTCAAATCCAGTATAGCCGCGGATTTTTTCAACACCAAAATATCCCATTCCGTATCCAGCGATCTGGAAGGTATACCTCTGCTGGGTTTTCACACAACGGTAGGCGAAGAATGGCAATTGTTAGTTAAAAGATTGTTTGATATAATAGTATCTATAGCAGGTATCATTATATGCTTCCCGCTTTTTATAGCCGTATTCGCGGCCATAAAGAGCCTTTCGCCAAGTGACCCGGTGCTGTTCAGCCAGGTAAGGAGCGGCCTTAACGGCAGGAAGTTCGTAATGTATAAATTCAGAACCATGATAAACGGGGCCGAGAATAAAAAAGAGGAACTTTCCACTATGAACGAGATGGGCGGTCCGGTATTTAAGATGAGAAACGATCCCAGGATTACCGGCCTGGGCAGGTTTTTAAGAAGGACAAGCCTGGATGAGCTGCCCCAACTTTTTAACATACTGAAGGGGAACATGTCATTTGTGGGGCCGAGACCGCCGCTGCCTTCCGAAGTCGAGAAGTACGAGATATGGCAGAGGAGAAGGTTAAGCATGAAACCGGGATTGACCTGCCTTTGGCAGGTAAACGGCCGTAATAACCTTGATTTTGACAAATGGATGAAGCTGGATTTAAAGTATATAGATAACTGGTCTCTGAGTCTGGACGTAAAAATTTTATTAAAAACAATACCGGTGGTGTTATTTTCGATAGGTGCAAGATAAATTAGTTCTTGGCTCTTGGCTCTTAGATTTTATTCCTAAGAGCCAAGAACCAAGAGCCAAGAGCCAAACAGGAGGATTCAATGAAAAGGCTTATAATGTGTTTATTAATGCCCGTTTTTATTTTTAGCGGATGCGGTTATTTCGGCGGCAACGAAGATGAACAGGTCGTTGCCAGAATAAATAACTACAACATGACGGTCGAGGACTTGAATTATGAATTAAGCAGGGTACCTCATGACAGGATCTATATGCTGGAATCTGAGGAAGGCCGGCGCGAATATTTAAATAATTTGATAGAAAAAGAGATTTTGCTCCAGGAAGCGCAGAGAAAAGGCATAGACAAGGAAAAAAATTTCATGAGGAGCATAGAGAACTATTGGGAGCAGACTTTGATAAAAATATTACTCGAGAGACAGAACCGGGAAATAGTTTCCGGAGTGCGGGTATACGACAACGAGATACAGGTTTATTATGAAAAAAGCGGGGAGCAGCTGCCTTTGCCGAAAGTCAGAGCTGATATAAGAAGAGCCATCAGGGCGGACAAAGAAGCCACGGAAATGAACAGATGGATAGAGGAATTAAAGGACAAATCCGATATAGATATAAACGTTAGCTTAGCCGAGGAAATTATCAAGGCCCAACAATAGGAGGTTTGATTATGGGACGCACCCGCAGGAATTACTTTATCAAT
>CAZEGO010000055.1:0-8796 GCA_964511955.1 uncultured Planctomycetia bacterium
GCTCCTGGCGTTTGCTATATAAAGAAAAAAAGGACGCTCTTCTTATAGCCATGTTCGCGGCTTTTATACCGTTCTCTCTGGGTTTGACCGCGTTTTTGTTTTCAGGTTATTCTCTCACGATATCACTGATTATTGGTATATGCATGGCAATAACGGCCGAGGCCACAAAGGCCAAGGTGCTTCTGGATACGGATAAACTCAAGACCAAAGTCGGTTCCGCCATGATGGGGGATGAATTCGAGGGGAGCGGTCGAACTGGCTCTGGCCCTGATTGCTTATAAAAGCGGGTTGATACCCTCAAAATTATATTCGAGTATCATAGTTATGGTGCTGGCTACAACCCTCTCTTTTCCTTTTATCTTCAAGACCCTTGTCAGTCATAATCCCGAAATAATGGATTGAACGTTGCCCGGCGGACAGCGGAACCGAGTGGAAAAAAGTCAATATAAAACGGAGCTCTCCAATTATTTTGTTTTCCCGCCTGTGTCATAATATACGGTAAGAAAGGAAGTTATATGAAAAAAGTCCACAGGATTACAAAGCTCGGGGATTACAGGGGCCTGATTCACGATAAGGTCATAGACAGGATAAAAGAGAAAGCCCGCAGGATAAAGAGTATGCATATAGCTCACATAAATTCCACCTATTACGGCGGAGGCGTGGCCGAGATGCTTTCCTCCCTCAGTCTCCTTATGAATTCCGTGGGTATCAAGACGGGGTGGCGTGTCATACAGGGTTCGCCTGATTTCTTCAGCATTACCAAGAAAATGCACAACGCGCTACAGGGAGGGGATATAAACCTTACCGACAGGAAGAAGCAGATATACGAGGATACCATATTCGAGAACGCGATCCGTAACCATATGGATCATGATTTCGTTATTATACATGATCCCCAGCCTTTATCCATGATACGCCATTACAGAAAAAAGGGGCCCTGGATATGGCAGTGCCATCTGGATTTGTCGCAGCCGAATAAAGAGATGTGGGAATATCTGAAACCGTGCGTTGAATCGTACGACGCAGTTATAATGAGCATAGAGGAGTACAAAAGAGAACTCGATACGCCGCAGCTTTTCTTTATGCCCGCGATAGACCCCTTCGCCATAAAGAATAAGGAATTGAAAGAGCCTCAGGTGGATGAGCGCCTGAGCCATTATGATATACCGAGGGATCTGCCTCTTATCGTCCAGGTATCGCGTTTTGATAAATGGAAGGACCCTGAGGGCGTTATAAGAGCTTTTAAAAAGGCCAGGGAGGAAATAGACGCCACGCTTGTACTGCTGGGCAATATAGCTACCGACGATCCTGAGGGCGAGAAAGTTTATAAGTCGCTTCTGGATCAACGGGAGGAAAGAATAATAATCCTCAGTACTCAGGACACCGCTCTGGTAAACGCGCTGCAGTCCAGGGCCGACGTGATAATACAAAAATCCATACGTGAGGGATTCGGCCTGACCGTTACGGAAGCCATGTGGAAAGGCGCCGCGGTCATAGGCGGAAACGTCGGCGGGATACGCTATCAGATAGAGGACGGGAAAAACGGGTTCCTGGTATCATCGGTCGATGAGGCCGCCGAAAAGATGGTACGAATCGTAAAAGACAAAAAACTGCGCAAAGAACTGGGAAAGCAGGCTAAAAAAACGGTAACGAAAAACTTTTTGCTGATACGGATGCTTGAACAGTATCTGGATTTATTCACCTCGTTCGATACGGTGTATAAACTCAGAAAAAAACAAAGGAGGGGACAATGAAAGTTGCCATTAACGGACTCGGAAGGATAGGAAGAGCGGCTTTAAAAGTTATTATGGAAAAAGATGAACTTGATCTTGTAGCAGTGAACGACCTGGTTCCGGTGGAAAACCTCGCTTATCTCTTAAGATACGATACTGTCTACGGCAGGTATGAAAAAGAGGTAAAGATACAAGACGGCAACCTTGTAGTCGGAGGCAAAGAGATAAAAGTCTCCGTCGAAAAAGATCCCGCGAATCTGCCTTGGAAAGAGCTGGGGGTGGAAACGGTTTTTGAGTGCACCGGGATTTTCACCGGAAGAGACGATATCTCGAAACACATAAAGGCAGGTGCCCAAAGAGCCGTTCTTTCCGCGCCTGCCAAGAGCGACGATATAGGAACGGTCGTGCACGGCGTCAATGAAGCAGCCGGGGACAACGATATAATATCGTGCGCCAGCTGTACCACGAACTGCATAACACCCGTAGTAGAGATAATGGGACGAAGGATAGGGATAGAAAAAGCCATAATGACGACTATTCATGCTTATACTTCCACACAGGGCATAGTGGACAGCCCGTCTAAAAAGATGAGGCGCGGAAGGGCCGGAGCCGTTAACTTTGTGCCTACTTCCACAGGCGCGGCAAAGGCCACTACAAAAGCTCTCCCCGAATACAAAGGTAAATTTGACGGGGTGGCCGTAAGAGGGCCTATACCCGTAGGCTCCATATCGGATATTATTTTTCTGATCAAAGGGAATACTTCAGCGGAAAAAATAAACGATATATTCAGGGAAGAGTCAAAGAGCGAGCGCTATAAAGGGATATTAGACGTGACCGAAGAACCTCTCGTATCATCAGATATAGTAAAGAATCCGCATGCTTCGATAGTGGATCTGGGAATGACTCAGGTTGTTGACGGGAACCTTGTTAAAGTCATGAGCTGGTACGATAACGAATGGGGATATGTAAACCAGATGGTAAAAGAAGCCCTACTGTCGGCTAAGGCGGTTGAGAGTAAGGAGGAGTAAATCTATGGGGGAACTACGTCAGGATATCACTACCAAGACATGGGTTATATATTCTCCCGAACGCGGTAAACGGCCGAGTAATTTCCGCGAATCCTCAGTCAAGGATAGAGGGCTGCCCCTGAAAGACGAAAACTGTCCTTTCTGCCCGGGGAATGAGAGTATGCTTTTAGGTATCGATTCGGAACATAAGGCTCCGGACGGAAAAAACTGGCGGATACGGGTAGTCCCTAATAAATTCCCGGCGGTCTCGGAAAAAAGCGAATCCTGGAGAGGAAGCGAGGACATGTACCCCCTTGCGGGTGCTTACGGAAAACACAAAGTGATAATAGAAAGTCCCCGTCACAATATGGATATTGCCGATATGACACGGGATGAAACGGAGCTGCTGGTAAGGACTTATCATAACTGTAACAATGATTTATTAAAAGATGATAACATCATGATGGTCACCATATTCAGGAATCATGGTGTTAAAGCCGGGACTTCTCTGATACATCCGCATTCTCAGATTATAGCGAGTCCGGTCATACCTTTTCACATAAGAATAAAAGAAGCCGAGGCGCGGCGCCATTTCGATGACTGGGGAGGGTGCCTTTACTGCGACATGATTAATTTTGAGAAAAGAGAGCGGAAGCGGGTAATTACGGAGAACGATTCTTTCGTGTCTTTTGTTCCTTTCGCGGCATCGGTCCCGTTCGAGACATGGATAATGCCTAAAAGGCATCAGAGCAACTTCTCCTTTATCGAGCAACGGGAAGAAAAAGACCTGGCGTCAATTTTAAATTTTTTGTTAAGAACTATACGAGAGAAGCTGGGAGACGTGGATTATAACTACGTGATACATTCTTTCTCACGCGACAGGATAAATCACCCGGACCTTCACTGGTACCTTCAGATACAGCCGCGTCTGACCACAAAGGCGGGGTTCGAGATAGGTTCAGGCATGAGTATAAACCCGTTTCTGCCGGAACAAAACGCGGATTTTTTAAAAAAAAATAGTTAACCGAAAGGAATCTATGTTCGGAAAAAGGATTACGCTTTTTAAATTATTCGGTTTTGAGGTGCGCCTGGACGTGAGCTGGATATTTATAGCCCTTCTTGTCACCTGGTCTCTGGCGCAGGGGTTTTTTCCCCGTTACTATGAGGGCCTGGAAAGCTCGACGTATTGGTGGATGGGCATAGCCGGTGCGATTGGCCTTTTTTTATCCATAATCGTACACGAGTTTTCACATTCCCTTATAGCCAGAAAATTCGGACTGCCCATGAAAGGTATCACGCTTTTTATATTCGGCGGAGTAGCCGAGATGGAAGAAGAACCGCCGAACCCTAAAGCTGAGTTTTTCATGGCTATATCGGGGCCCATCACGAGTATCATAATAGGATTTATGTTTTATTTTCTTAAGCTGGCGGGGGAGGCCCATAATTGGCCCGTTATAGCCACGGCATCGTTTAAGTATCTCAGCTGGATTAACTGGATACTCGCGGGTTTTAACCTTTTGCCGGCTTTCCCTCTTGACGGAGGACGCGTATTAAGGTCGGTATTATGGCATTTTAAGAAAAACATAAAATGGGCTACCAATATATCCTCGCAGATAGGGTCTGGTTTCGGCCTGTTTTTGACTTTTCTGGGCATACTATATATAATAACCGGTTTTTTTGTCGTAGGAATCTGGTATTTTTTGATAGGGCTTTTCCTGCGTAACGCCTCACAGACTTCTTATCGCCGACTTGTCATTAAGCGTACTCTTGAGGGCGAAAAGGTAAGCCGTTTCATGAAAGAGAACCCCGTTACCGCTCCGGCATCCGTCAGCGTAAAAGAACTTGTCGAAAATTATGTTTATAAGCATCATTTTAAAATGTATCCGGTCGTGAATAACGGCCGACTGGTAGGACGCGTGACTACTCAGGATATAAAAAAGATAAACCACGATAAGTGGGAAAACCGTAACGTCCTGGAGATTACAAGACCGTGTTCCGGAGAGAACACCGTAAGCCCGGATGAGGACGTCACCAAAGCCCTTTCCATTATGAACAAAACCTCGAATTCCAGATTGATGGTGGTGTGGGACAATAAACTCGTCGGTATAATCACGCTGAAGGACCTTCTAAGATTTTTGTCGATAAAACTCGATCTGGAAGGCGAAGACGATGGCAGAGCTGGATAACAAAAAACTGGCGCTTATACATATTTTGAAGAAAGAACTTAAGCTGAGAGACTCTGATTACCGGAATATGCTCAAGAGAGTGACCGGCGTAACAAGCGCCGGAGAGTTGGACGAAAAAAAATTCAGGAAACTCATGAACTATTTTGTCCGGAGTGGATATTACCGGATAAACCGCGACGGGCTTACTTTGAGACAAAAAATGTATATAAAGCACCTCGCAGGCAATCTTGACTGGAGCGCGGACCATCTGGATAACTTCATACATAAGTATTATCACAAAAGCGATGTAGACAGGCTTACTAAAAAAGAAGCGATGAAGGTCATAGAGTCGCTTAAAAACATAAAGGGGAAGAAGATATTTCCAAAGAGGATACCCCCGGAGAAAAAGACCTTTAAGCGCGGTCCAATTCAAGCGGATAAAAGTCAAAATCAAACAGACACTATCACTATCTATAAACCGGGAATTTTAGTAAAATAGTAAAAAAAGGAAGGAGGCGATTATGCGCTGGGAAAAAGAAAAGAAAGACAGCTGAGTATGAATGCCAGAAGTGCCGAAAGACCAAGAACAGAGAAGCGAAAGAAGGCGGTGAAATTAAAAGTTGCCGCAAAGAGCCCATGAGAAAAAACAAGGAGGAAGAATATGAATACAAAAGAAGCTTACAAAGAAAAAATCGAGGCCCAACTGAAAGAATGGGATTCCAAGGTTCAGGGACTTAAGGCGAAAGTCAGTGAAACGGCGGCCGATGCCAGGATAAAAGCTGAGGAAGAAATCCGGGAAGTGGAAAAACAGAGAAACATTATGATGGAAAAGCTGGAAGCTTTGAAAGGCATCGGAGAGAATAAATGGGAAAGCCTGAAAGCCGGAATAGATGAGGCATGGCATGGCATGGAGAGCTCCCTGAAAAAAATTTCCGACAAATTTAAATAATTTAAAGGAGGAGTTTATGATTGTAAAAGACATAATGACCAGAGACGTCGGCGGAGTAATCCCCGAAGACAATGTAAAACTCGCCGCGCATAAGATGAGAAGTTTGAACGTGGGCGTACTTCCTGTGTGCGACGGTAAAAAGCTTCAGGGAATAATTACCGACCGTGATATAGTGACACGTTCCACGGCCGAAGGCAATGACCCCTCTTCTATCAGGGTAAAGGACATAATGTCCACGGACTTGAGGTTTTGCCTGGAAGATGAGACGGTAGAGGAAGCGGCAAAAAAGATGGAAACCAGGCAGATTCGCCGGATGCCCGTATTAAACCAGGAGAAACAGTTGGTCGGTATCGTTTCTTTGGGCGACATAGCCGTGAGAGAAGATAATAAAGAGCTTGCCGGTGAAGTCCTTGAGAAGGTCTCAGAGCCGGACGAGCCGAGACAGAAATAAGAAAGGAGTACGTTGTGGCCGATAAATGGAAATGTGAAGACGATATTCTTTGCGGAGTAAACGAACCTAAGGACAAAAATAACCTTACGGATCTCGAACAGAAGCACGCGATTACCATAAACGCGCCCGATAAAGTAAAAAAAGACGAGCCTTTCGAGGTGATCCTGAAAGTAGGCGAGCAGAAAGAACATCCGAACGAGGTAGCTCATTTTATAGAATGGGTTGAGTTATATTGCGGTGATACTTTCATCGGCCAGGCCCATTTCAGCGGCGGGGCGAGTTTCCCGCAGACCGTCTTTAAGGTAAAGCTAAGCCACGCGCACGGCCCGTTAAAAGCATGGGAAAAATGCAACATACACGGGTTATGGGAAAACAAAAAGGAAATCACGGTAGAATAAATTAACCAAAATCTACCATGTCCCACACCGGGTGTGGGACATGGTTAAATCCGAATTACGGAACAGATTAAAGGAGGGGATCATGCGAGCTGTAGTTAATCAGGAAACATGCACGGGTTGTGAACTTTGTACGCAGACGTGCCCGGATATTTTCGCGATAGAAGGCGATAAAGCCAAGGCTATAATGGATACCGTGCCAGAGGAGCAGAGAGAATGCGCTCAAAAGGCGGCGGATGAATGTCCGGTAAACGCGATATCGATCGAATAAAAAAGGAAAAATAATATGCGTGACGCAATAATAATAGGGGGTGGTATAGCCGGCTGTACCGCGGCTATATACGCCTCGAGAAAGAAAATGGATTTTCTCTTGATTACCAAAGAGTTTGGCGGTCAATTTTCAGTATCAGGGGATATACAGAACTATCCCGGGGTGGTGAAGACAAACGGCGTTGAGTTTAATTCTATATTCGAAAAACAGCTCGAGTTTAATAATGTTAAACCCAATATAGGCGAAGAAGCCGAAAAAATAGAGAAAACCGATAAGGGCTTTGAAGTCCATACATCTAAAGACAACCATGAAACCAGAACCGTAATAATAGCCACAGGCTCAAAACCAAGAAAACTTGACGTGCCGGGAGAGAAAGAATTCGCCAACAAAGGAGTGACTTATTGCTCCATTTGCGACGGCCCTCTTTTTTCCGGAAAGGAAATAGCCATTATAGGGGGAGGAAATTCCGCGATGGAAGGGGTGGATTTTACCAGGGATATAGCCAAAAAAATATACCTTATAAATATAGGCGAAGAGCTGAACGGCCATGAGTACCTCATGGAAAAGGTCAAATCTTATAAGAACGTGGAAATTATAAACAACGCAAAGACTACACAGATACAGGGAGATAAGTTCGTTACCGGTATCGCATATGAAAAAGACGGAGAAAAGAAGAAGTTGGGTATCGAGGGAGTGATAGTGGAAATAGGCAGGATACCGATGACCGAATTCCTTGAAGGGTTTGTCGATGTAACTCAAAGCAGGCATGTGAAGATAGACTGTCAGGGAAGGACGTCGGTAGAGGGTGTATTCGCGGCGGGTGATTGCGCGTCGGGACAGGAATACCAGTATACAATCGCCGCCGGACAGGGATGCATAGCTCTGTTGAAAGCTTCAAGATACTTAGCCAACAAAAAACAATAAAAAAGCGGGAGGTAAATATGCAGGATTCCGTATATAAAATCATAGAACTTACCGGATTTTCCAAGACCGGTATGGAAAACGCCATTCAGAACGCGATTGACAGGGCATCCCGTTCCGTACGAAACCTTAGATGGTTCACTGTGGAAGAGGCCAGAGCGGACGATTTCGATGCCCTGCTTATACCGGGTGGCTACTCTCCGGACCTGCCGGCTTTTATAGAAACGTCCCTGAAAAAACTGAAGTAAATAAAAAGGAGAGAGTTATGGTAAAGATTTACACTCACCCAAATGTCCGCACTGCAAACACGCTAAGGAATTCCTTAAAGAAAATAACGTGGAATTCCAGGAGATAGACGTCTTGTCCAATGAGGAGAGACTTACCGAGATGAGGAATAAGTCAGGCCAGATGAGTGTGCCCGTTATAGATGTCGACGGCCGGATAATCACGGGTTTTAGCGAGACACAGTTAAAGGAAGCCCTTAACGTGTAAAACCCGGACGTCCATGAAAAGAGGAAAACTATGCTGCCCGTAGGAATGTTGATGAAAGAGCACCGCGTTATAGAGAAAATGATAGATCTTATTTCCGACGAGATGAAGCGTATCGACCGAACCGGAAAAGCGGACGTATGCTTCATAGACAATGCCGTGGATTTCATCAGGGTATATGCCGATCAATGCCATCACGGAAAAGAAGAGGACATATTATTCAGGGAGCTTAAGAAAAGGTCCGTATCGGAGGAGCACTCCGGGATTACAGACGAACTGATAAACGAGCACGTTTACAGCCGTGAAACCGTAGGTGCCCTGGTCAAAGCCCGTGATTCTTACGATAAAGGAGACAAGAAGTTGCTCGAGGAAATAAAAGAATGCATGGACAAACTCGTTAAATTTTATCCCCGAC
>CAZEGO010000056.1:0-8775 GCA_964511955.1 uncultured Planctomycetia bacterium
AACAATACGGACCGGGATACGGGGCCCCGTTTCGTCTTCATGTATTCCGCTAATCCTTCTCTAAGCAATGACATCCTTAAATAACACTTCATCTGCCCCAGTAGAGAAGGTTCGGCGCCGCCGAATTTCTCGGACATTTTGTAAAAAATAAGGGCCTTATCTATATTATCTGCGGCAAAAGCCGTGTCGGCTTTTTCTTTGTAAGAATAGGGGTCCGTAAACCCTTTGGGCGGAACGGAAAGGCTTTCCGATCTGTCCATAACAAATGATGCCTTATCGTACAGAGAGCCCGAAAAGTCGGTCTCTCCCCTGTTTAACAAAAAAGTTGCGAATTTCTTAAGATAATACGAGTTAAGAGGATCAAGCTCGAGTGCGCTTTTATAAGCGAAATGCGCGAGCTCCGCGTATCGATAATCGGATAACGAGTGTTTGAACAATTCATAGCGTATGTCCGCCAGCGCTATCCATGACCAGCCGTCCCCGGGATTCAGTCTTAATGAATCAAGGTAACTGTCTTCCGCCTTTTTCGCCCACTTCATGTCCTTGTCGTCCGAGAAATATCTTTTCGCATATATCTCTCCTGTCCGGAAAGGGTAGTCGTGCTTAAGAGGCATGACGGTCTCCGATAAAACGGAATATTCCGCGGCCTTTACGAGGCTACCTTCGGAAGCAGACTTGTCCGCGAACGCGGCTAAAATTTCCGCCGTCAGCAGGGACAAGATAAATACAACCGCCGCGATTGCCGCCGCAAGAACGACAGGTTTAAAAAATTTATGCGGCATCGACGAAGGTTTTAAAACAAATTCTCCCGCTTCTTTTTCCTTGCGCGAATAAATAGAAAATATAAAAGCGCAGAAAGCCGCGAACAATATGGCGTTAGAAGGTATGTAAAAATTAAAATCTCCGAGACCGTGTATGGACAAGCTCAGGATCCCGGTCACCAGGGAAAGAGATATCCATTTTTTAAACGAAGACGTTGCCAGAAAATGAGTCTTTAGCCCTTTGATGGCGGTTTTTATTATTACTATCGACATGGCCGCCAGTCCGAAAATACCGAGCTCGGAAGCGACCTGGAGGTAATCGTTATGCGCGTAATTCACGAGCATGTTAAGCCCGGCAGGCCTGTATTTGGGAAAAACATAGATAAAACTGCCGGGCCCCGTCCCTAACATCCAATTTTCTTTTATTAAACCCAGAGTGCCTTTCCAGATTTCCAGTCTTCCGGCAAAATCAAGCTCTCTGTAACTCGTAAACCTTTCCGATAACGCCGATATGCTGGAGGATTTAAGAATAAAAACGGAGGCCACCGCCAGAACCAGCATTCCGAAAGAAAAGACAAACCTGGATCTCCCGCTTCTCAGAAGAATAAAACACATAAATATCATGGCTACGCCCAATGAAAACCAACCGCCTCTTGACATGGAAAGGATGAAGGCCACCGTTAATATGATGAAAGAATAAGCATAGAACCATTTCTTGCCCGTGTCTCTTTCGGATAATATCATTCCTACGGAGAGAGGTATCATAAGTTCCATAAGTCCCGCGAAATGATTATGGTTCACGTAGGTCGCGGACAAAAAACCCGCCGTATCCCACCACGGCCTGGGAACCGCTCCTATATATTGCAGGATACCGAACAGGGCTATGCATGTACCGGATATTAAAATAGCGTTAAGTGCCGCTTTTATTCTGCCTCTCGTATTTACGAAATTAACTATCAAATAAAAAATAACGGCGAGATTAGCCAGTCTCAAAAATTCATAGACAGAAGCATATAAATAAGACGTATTAAAAGCGGCCAGGCAAAAAATAAGGGCGAAAAAAAGCAGAGGCACATCCAGTGCCGTCCTCTTAAAACGGAATTTTTTATCGGGCCGAAGCCTGATGACAGCGATGCACAAAGCCGTCAGACCCAATATCTCTATAGGTGCCAGTGCCCATATCCTGACGGAACCTCTGGCTATAGGAGCCAATATAAATATAATTATCAGCAAAAAATTTATCATAGAACCCTCGTAAACACGTCTACTATTTCCCCGTCAAACTGGGTATTCTTGTTTCTGGCAAGTTCTTTAATGGCCTCTTCTTTGCTGAATTGCCTTTTGTAGGAATTCTGGGATATCATGGAATCATAGGCCTCGGCTATGGATATAATACACGCGGCTTTATTTATATATTCACCTTTAATGCCTCTGGGGTAACCCTCTCCGTCCACTCTTTCATGATGTTGTGCGATTATTTCGGCTATATATTTCAACTCTTTCACGGAATTCAACAGTTTCTCCCCTATTTCCGGATGACTTTTCACGATCTCATATTCATCCGGGCTCAGTATGTCTTTCTTGAACAAAAGACGCTTTTCCAGCCCTATATTTCCTATATCATGCAAAAGAGATGCTATTCTTATAGTCTCTATCTCGTCTTCCGACATCTCCATGGCCCTGGCCACGTTAACGGAAAGATACGCAACTCTCTTCGCGTGCTGCATCAAAAGATCGCCGGAAGGCCCGAAAGCCTTGAATACCATAAGAATGGCGGCACTTAGTTTATTTTTTAAATCGCCGGCGGTTGCCTCTTTTTTTTGGGTTATCTTATCCCCCAGAGTCGCCAGAAAATCACTCCTGCGGATTCTGTGATGTCCGCCGGGGGTCCTTAGCGTTTTAAGCTTACCCGCGTAAATATAGTTTTTAATAGTGGAAAGGCTGAGATTGAAGTGCTCGGCCGCCTGTTTCGGTGTAAAATAAACCTCTCTGTTGATATCTTTTTTCATTTTTTCCTCCTTTTTTCGCGAATAATATGATATATGATATTATTCGATTTTATGTTTTTTTGACCGTTTTATGTGTAAACCTTTTCCGTTAAACCAGTGCGGAATGCCCGTTTATTTCCCTTTTGATTTATAGTATTTTCCGTAGTAATAATGTGGATATGAGTGCGCGTCCCTGGTAAGAGAAATATTGTTTACTATGACTCCGAGTATGTTAACGTCCACTTTCTGCAGTAATTCTTTCGACCTGGCAAGCAGTTCTTTTGTGGTTTTACCGCCTTCGGTTATAAGAATAGCGCCGTTACATAAAGTGGAGAGTATGGCCGCGTCCGTAACAAGACTGACGGGCGGGGTATCGAATATTATTTTTGAAAAACGGGTCTTGGCTGTATCCAGAAAGTTCTTCATCTCCTGCGATGACAGAAGCTCCGCGGACTTACCGGTAGGTTTACCCGCGGTCATTATTTTAAAATTATCCAGTTCGGTTTCTTTGACGACGTCATCGAAATCTTTATTTTTCGTCAAGACATCGGACAGGCCCCATTTATTGTCGTCCTTGAATATAGTATGGATACGCGGTTTTCTCATATCGGCATCCACCAGCAATACTCTCTCGCCGCTGTTAGCGATCATCATGGCCAGATTGACCGATGTAAGAGTCTTACCTTCCTTAGGTATGGAACTCGTTATTACCACGGTCTTCGAGGAACTGGAATGGTTGATGGAATGCAGAAGATTTGTCCTTATGCTTCTGTAAGCCTCTGAGGCCAGAGAATTGGAATCCTTCTCCACTACCCTGTCTATGTCCTCTTTTTTTCTGATGAGTTTTCCGTCTCTTTTGACTTTGGGGACGGACCC
This sequence comes from uncultured Planctomycetia bacterium, assembly GCA_964511955.1. Classification (GTDB taxonomy): domain Bacteria; phylum Omnitrophota; class Gorgyraeia; order Gorgyraeales; family Gorgyraeaceae; genus CAZEGO01. The sequence goes on from CAZEGO010000056.1 coordinate 3,626, forward strand.
TAAGACCGGTATATGAAGGAGACTCGCTATCTCGCCGGGGTCCCTTACCGTATTATCCATATACTCCTTAAAAAAAGCCAGTCCTATGCCTCCCGCAAGACCCACCATAAAAGACATAATCACGTTTAGTTTCTTCTTGGGCTTAACAGGGTTTTTCGGCGTGTCGGCAAGATCCTGGACCCTGACGTTATTAGTCTGTATCTGGCCGGATATAGCAGTTTCCTTAAGCCTGTTCAGGACTATCTGCAGCATACGTTCATTGGTATCCAGCTCTCTTTTTAACGCGTTATATTTTATAATAATCCTTTCCAGGTCCAGGGCTCTTTTTTTCTGCGTCTCCAGGGCTGCCTTGAATTCGTTCTCTTCTTTGAGTAAATTCCTGTAATCGGTTATTATCTCGTCTTTCATGCGATCTTTTATATAATTTATATTCTCCACCAGTTTTATCATTTTAGGGTGTTTGTGTTTATATATCCTTCTGTACTCCACCATAAGGGCTTCCTGCTTAAGGTATTCGTCCTTTAACTGCTGTAGGCTTTTATTCTGACTACTCAGGGCGGATATCTTTTTCATATTTATACTACCGCTGTCGTCTATGAAAGCGTTATAGGTAGTCTCGGCATGTATTCTTTTCTTCTGAGCGTCTATATAACCGGTACTGAACTTGGAAATCATATCGTTTATCATGTTTTTTTGATTTTCTATGGAAACTATATTATTGGATTCTTTATATTCCTGCAGCCTCAGTTCCGCCTCGTTGACTTTTCTTTTTTGCTCGTCCACTTCTTCCTTGAGCCAGTTCTCGGCCTGTCTGGACATCCTGGTCCTGAGCGCTATATTGGAATTAGCGTACACTCCGGCAAACTCATTTGCTATGACACGGGCCTGGTTGGGGTCTTTGTCTTCGACGTGGATGGCTATTATCCTGGTGTCTCTTATGAGTTCCACCCGCAACTTCTCCAATAAGGTCTTTATGGGGTCTTTGGATTTCCTGAACTCTTCTTTTCTGATAAGGTTAAGGTTTTTTATAACATAGTGAGCGGTTCTTTTACTTCTTATTATCTCCTGTTGAGTCTCAAGATAATCCCTGTAAGCGAAATAATTGGCTTCTCCCAGCTTCACCACGTCCTTTACCGACAATATATCCGGGCTCTCGGCGTCCACAATAACGGTGGCGGTAGCTCTGTAAATCTTTTGCTGCATAAAACTCACGACCGTAACGCTGGTAACGGTTATAAAGAGAAAGCTTATAACCATCCACTTTCTCCTTTTTAATATTCTTATATAATCACTGACGTGAAAACTTTGCGTGTTCATTTATAAGCTCTCCTTTAGAAGAAGCTTTCGGGTACTACCACTATATCTCCGGGTTTTATTATTATATCCCTGCCTTTGTCGCCTCTTTTTGTTATATCGTTTGCTCTTACCGGTATAGTGACTTCCCTGCCGTCCTCGGTGCGCATTATCTTAGTACCGTTGGGCGCCGCTCCGGGTTTAAAGCCCCCGGCCATGGTTACAGCTTCGAGTACTGTCGTAGGCCTGTCCTTGAAAAGTTCGTATTCTCCGGGTTTATTTACAAACCCCATTACAAAAACTTTTTCTATGCGGTACTCTTCTATAAAAACGCTTAACTGAGGATCTACGAGGTAGTCTTTTTTCAGTAAATGCGTTATTTTATTTTGAATTTCGTCTATAGTGAGTCCTTTTACGTCAACGGACCCCAACAAAGGAAAAGCGATATCTCCCGAGGAAGCCACCCTTGCCTTTGCGGCCAGGTCGGGCTGTTCATAAACCGTTATATAAAGTATGTCTCCTGCGTCTACTTTATATTCCTCGGAAAACAATTCCGGGGAGGAATTGAAAAAAGTTATCAGCGTAAAAATGACTAATATAATATATCTCATTTAAAACTCGGCTCTCGCCGTAAAAGTTATAAGGTTCTGGTCATAGTCGTATACACCGAAATTAGAATCCCTGACTATATGCTCCGCCTGCAGGCTAAAGCTGAGCCATTCCCTCATAAAATATTTAAAACCCGCTCCTAGAGAGTAATATTTATCCTCCCTTTTTCTGGTCTCGGTCCCTTCGGTGGTTTCCCTCGGATAGGAATTAATCTGATAAATACCGTTAACAAAACCCATTAATTTACGCGTAAAATAATGGCTGAGTACCGTGGAAACGTTTTCAATTTTGAAATAATTATTTACGCTGTAAGTGGACTCTTCGGCTGTCCTTAAAAAAGACATCTTTAAAGCGGTGCTGTCGGAAAATTTATGCGTCATATCCGCATACAAAACTCCCGTATTAAAATCGGAATCGGCCGCGGTATCGTAGTCCCTGGCCTGATATCCCGCTTTTATCGTGGCTGTGGTCTTGGCCGTCAGTTCGCCTATAGCCCCTACCAGGAACTGATGATAATCCGAGTCCGAATTCGTTGACTCATCATACCTGATCTGACCGAAGTCATACTCGAGCAGCAAATCCGTATGAGGAAAAGTCCTATGAGTAAGTAATATAGAATAAATGTTCTCCCGTCTGTCAAAGGGCTCATAGGTGGCTCCGGCTCTGTAATTACGGATAAAATGCTCAAAACCAAGTTCTATCCCCAATCGTTCTCTCTGGTATTTCGCTTTTATGCCTGCCAGGTTATCATCCCTTTTGATTCTGGAAGTTTCTTCAGTGGTGGGCCTGTCATGGACACGCTTGAAATCCTCATATATAAGGAATCCTATGTCCCTCCAGTTCAGCTCGAGCTCGCCCGAGGCAAAATGCTCGGTGGCGTCCTGGGAGCTCTGATCCATATAGCTATTAAAGGAAACGTGATAATCAAGGGTGAGCTTGTTGTCCTCAAAAAGCCATTCGGCTTTTATCCCAGGTGTGATAACAACCAAAAAATCATCTTTTTCGTCATTTGGCTCTAAGTAAACATTGTCATCGTACTGGAGAGTGATTTCACCGTAAGGAGATACCTCGACATCGCCCATTTTAAGGCCCTGAGCAGCATCTGCCTGGGAAATTTCAAGAAATAATACGGTTAGAAAGGTGATAAAAACTAAACTCCGGTATACTTTTTTCATTTTCTCCGCCTTTTTCGTTATGTAGCCTTAAGTCGTTTTTATACGATTTTAGCTAAAAGTATACCAGATTATAAATATTTTGTCAAATCTTTTTTTATGTTTTTCTAAAGTATGTTATTAGCTGTCAACTTTTTATAAGGGCCACTGTTTCCGCCCTTGTTTTGGAATTCTCCTTAAAAACGCCTCGTACCGCGCTCGTCATAGTTAATACACCGGATTTTTTCACGCCTCTCATGCTCATACACAGGTGCTCTGCCTCTAAAATTACCATTACACCTCTCGGTTTTAACTTTTTCATGACAATTTCGGCTATATTAGTGGTGAGCCGTTCCTGCACCTGAGGCCTTTTCGAGAGTATCTCAACTATCCTCGCAAGTTTACTAAGACCGGTAACCCTGTTATTTTTAGGTATATAAGCTATATGGGCTTTGCCTATAAAAGGTAATAAATGATGTTCGCATATAGAATACAAAGGTATACCCTTTAAAAGCACTATCTCATCATGTTTTTCCGATAAAAGCACTTCCAGTTCTTTGGATGGGTCACGCGAGAGACCGCTGAATATCTCTTCATACATATCTGCCACCCTTTCGGGTGTTTTCTTTAGATCAGGTCTGTCCGGATTCTCTCCAATAGCCTCTAATATCTCCCTCACGGCCTTAACAATCTTCTTCTTATCCATAAAACACTCCTTTTCTATAAGTCAATATGACTGGGTTACATTGTATACTTATACTACTTTCCTATGCAAAACTTTGAAAATATTATATTTAGAGTTTCCTCGGCTATTGTATCGCCTGTTATTTCGCCTAAAATTTCTATGGAGTCTTTCACGTATATACTTATACAATCCAAAGGTGCCCTGTTTTTTATAAAATCTATGGCTTGCTCTGTAGCGCTTAATGATCTCCGCAATATATCAAGCTGGCGGTCATTAGATACACTGGGTAAGTCAGCCATGCGCACTTTACCTTTATATACCGCGTCTTTTATTTTTTTCTCAAGCCGCGGCAAACCCGATGAAGTCAAGGCCGATATAGATAATATAGGTACATCCGGTAATTTTTTGCGGATTTTTGACACATTTATGCCTTTTTTTAAATCTCTCTTGTTTACGACTATGATTATATTGTCTTTTGTTTTTATGGTATTTATTATATCCATATCAACTTTCTTTATTTTTCTCGAATAATCAAGAACCAGCAATATAAGATCGGCTTCCCTTATAAAGAGCCGGCTTCTTTTTATGCCTTCTCTCTCGACCGGGTGCTCTGTTTTATTGATACCCGCAGTATCGACTAATATAAGAGGTATGCCCTCGATACTAACGGATTCTTCTATGGTATCTCTCGTTGTCCCGGCCACTTCGGTCACTATAGCTCTGCATTCCCTGAGCATGGCATTCATAAGGCTTGATTTACCGACATTCGGACTGCCGCATATAACCGTCTTTATACCATGGCGTAAAAGTTTTCCCTGGCCGGCCCTGTCTATAAATCTCTCTATGGATTTTTTGGTTCTTTTTAATCTGTTAAGAATATCATTTTTCCTGGCTTTAGGTATGTCTTCTTCCGGGAAATCTATGGATGACTCTATCTCGGCAAGGGTTTCCAATAATTCCGATCTGGCGGTTTTAATCTTTTCCGAAAATAAACCGCCCAGATTATTCATGGCTGCCTTTAAACTCAACTCTGTCCTGGCCTCTATGACGTCTAAAACGGATTCCGCCTGCACTATATCGATCCTCCCGTTAAGAAAAGCCCTTTTGGTGAACTCCCCGGGCTCTGCAAGCCTCGCGCCGTTAGTCAAGACTAAATCGAGTATTTTTCTCAAAGAGACAATCCCGCTGTGGCAATTTATCTCCACGACGTCCTCGCGGGTGTAGCTGCGGGGCGCCAGCATAACAGTAAGCAATACCTCATCAACTATATTACTTGTGCTCTTACGCTCTTGCGCTTTTGTGAGCTTATTAATAATATATCCATAATGAACCGTATAACTCTTGAAAGTCTTGACTTTCTCACCGTCTTTTGAGGCAAAGACCTTACCCGCTATCTTAATCGCGTCTTTACC
>CAZEGO010000057.1:0-8731 GCA_964511955.1 uncultured Planctomycetia bacterium
TCTATCTTGGGTGTGGTCTCCATCCTGGAGCGTTTCCAATCCTGACGAAATTTATCCAGTTTTTTTCTTTCTTCTTTTTCTTTATCCCTCAGATTGGCGGCCTTTTCGAAATCCTGGTTTTTTATCGCGTTTTCTTTTTCCTTTTTGATGTCTTCTATCTCTCTTTCCATGTTTTTTATATCGGGCGGCGCCGTCATAACCGAAAGCCTGGCTTTAGCGCCGGATTCGTCTATCAGGTCTATGGCCTTGTCAGGCAAAAACCGGCCCGTTATGTACCTGTCGGAAAGCTTACTTGCGGCCTCCAATGCCTCATCGGTAATTTCCACTTTATGGTGCGCCTCGTACCTGTCCCTGAGGCCTTTTAAGATTTCTATGGTCTCCCGGACAGTGGGCGGTTCCACCATTATCGTCTGGAAACGCCTCTCAAGCGCGGCGTCTTTTTCTATATGCTTCCTGTATTCGTCCAGAGTAGTGGCCCCTATACATTGTATCTCTCCCCTGGAAAGCGCGGGTTTTAAAATATTAGAAGCGTCTATAGCGCCCTCCGCTCCCCCGGCACCCACGAGAGTGTGAAGTTCATCTATAAAAATAATTACGTTTTCGGAACGTTTCAGCTCATCCATAACCGCCTTTATCCTCTCCTCGAACTGACCCCGGTATTTTGTCCCCGCAACCATAAGGGGGAGGTCGAGAATCACGACCTGTTTATTTCTCAAAATCTCCGGTATGTCGCCTTTTACTATGTTCTGAGCAAGCCCTTCCACTATAGCGGTCTTCCCCACCCCGGCCTCGCCCAAAAGAACGGGATTGTTTTTTGTCCTTCTTGAAAGTATCTGTATTACTCTCTCTATTTCGTTAAACCTTCCTATGACTGGATCCAGCTTGTTATCCCTGGCGAGAGACGTGAGGTTCCTCCCGAAAGCGTCCAACGCCGGTGTCTTCGAACCCGACTTGGAGCCGGAAACCTGAGGTCCCGTAGGCTTCTGGCCTCCTCCGGTAAACCCCGGCGTGGCCGAACCGAGAAGCTCGATTATCTCCTGCCGGACTTTATCCAGATTCAAATTAAGATTCAACAAAACTTGGGAAGCGACGCCTTCCCCCTCCCTTATCAGTCCTAACAAAATATGTTCGGTACCTATGTAATTATGGCCCAGATTCCTTGCTTCTTCCCCGGAAAGCTCTATCGCCTTCTTAGCTTTGGGAGTGAACGGTATATCTCCGGATACCTGTCCGGAAACAGAGCCGGGCTTCACTATTTTCTCGACCTCGGACCGTATCTGCGGAAGGTTTATGCCGATTTTTTGAAGGACCACCGCGGCGACGCCCTCTCCCTCCCTTACAAGGCCAAGAAGTATATGCTCGGTGCCTATATAATCATGGTTAAATCTTTTTGCTTCTTCCTTGGCCAATAATATTACTTTTCTCGCTCGTTCTGTAAAACGATTAAACATAACTTCCTCCGTTGATTTATTTGACTTATCCCACTTTTTCCCTTAATATCTGAGCTCTTTTCGTGTCTCTTTGAGAAGGGTCCAGTTTCTTTTTTTCTATTTTCTGAAGATGAGCCGGTTGAGTTATTATAAAGAGTTCGTTTATAAGCGCGCGGTTTACCTCTTTGATGATGCCCAGGTCCACACCGAGCCTAACCAGAGAAAGTAAATCCACGGTCTCGCTGCTGTTCATTATGTGCGCACTTCTCAGGGTTCCGTAGGCTCTCCATATCCTGTCTTCGAGAACAGCCCTGTTCTGCGACATAAGAGCGTCGCGCGCGCTCTTTTCGTGGTCTATTATTTGTTTTATAATCCTTTCGATATTATCTATAATATCTTCTTCCCGGTGGCCCAACGATACCTGGTTGGATATCTGAAAAAAGTTCCCGCTGGCTTCGGTACCTTCTCCGTAAAGACCTCTGGCCGTAAGGCTGAGTTTCGTAATGGCCTGCAGCACCTTATTTATCTGTTTTGTCATTACCAGAGACGGAAGGTGCAGCATAACGGACGCCCTCATTCCGGTACCGGTATTAGTGGGGCAGGCGGTCAGATAACCGAAATCCGAAGAATAAGCAAAGCTGAGCTTGGATCCGAGTTCGCTGTCTATGTCGCTTATTATGCGCCAGGCTTCTCTCAGGTCAAATCCCGATTTCATGACCTGGATACGAAGATGGTCTTCTTCGTTTATCATTATACTCACAACTTCCATATCTCCCACGCAAAGACCCTTGTTCTCGGCGTCTACGGTATGTTCCCTGCTCATAAGGTGTCTTTCCACCAGAAACTGCCTGTCTATAGTGTCGAGTTTCCCTATGTTGACGCATAAAGAATTTTTTATTTTTTTAGACACCCCTACCGATTCTCTTCCTACGCTGAGGACTTCCTGTTGTTCTTTTTTGCTGGCCCAGTGAGAAAAAGGGTACTTAGAAAGATTTCGGGCCAGACGTATGCGTGAAGAGATGACTATGTCGGAATTGGGGCCCGTGCATCTTAACCATTCTCCGTGATCATTTATCAAATCGTTAAAGTCCATGGTGTACCTCTTTATTTTTTATTCTTCTTCTCCAGTTCCCTTATTTTATCCCTTAGTTCAGCCGCCTTCTCGAACTCCTCGGTCTGTATAGCGTTGTTCAGCTTGTCTTTCAGGTCATCAAGCTCATTCACTGATTTAGCTCTCCTGGCGGGTTTTGAGACTTTTTTAGGCGATTTACCGTAATGCTGGGTGGAGCCGTGTATCCTCTTTAACAAGGGAAGCAAAGACTCCCTGAAAGCGGAATAACACTCCCCGCACCCGAGCCTGCCTATTTTCTTAAAGTCCTCGTAAGTCAGACCGCATCTTTTGCATTTTGTTTTTATTTCTTTTTTACTCTTATCAAGATGCCCGCCCGGGTCGGCCAGGCCCGCCAGTAAATCGGCCAGACCGAAATGGCTCTCCATCTGTGCGCTCTTTTTCTGCGCACAACCCTCGCATATGTGAAGCTCGGTCATCTTTCCGTCTATTATCTCGGTAAGGTGCACCGTCGCCTGTTGTTTACTGCATATATCACAAAGCATGAAAACCTCCAACTTAGCTCATGGCTTATAGCGCATGGCTTATAATTAATACTTAACTCCGTCTTTTTTTGTCAGCTTCCTGAACTCTTCCATCAGTTTCAGGGTTATCTTTCCGGGTTTTCCGTCTCCGGCCGTTCTCTTTTCTATACTGATAACAGGCATGATCTCGGCGGCCGTACCGGTGAGAAAACACTCGTCAGCGGTATAAAGATTATGCCTTGTGAGGACTTCCTCTCTTACTTCGAGGCCTAATTTTTTTCCGATATCCATAACCACGGCACGCGTAATACCCCTGAGTATACCCAGATGCGCGGGCGGAGTCAAAAGAGCGCCGTCTTTAACGATGAAGATGTTATCCCCTGTGCACTCGGCCACACACCCTGAGGAGGTGAACATCAGGGCCTCTTCGTAACCGCTGTTGATAGCCTCGATTTTTGCCATTATGTTATTAAGATAATTGAGCGATTTTACCTGGGGATTAAGCGCTTCGGGTGTGTTCCTGGGAGTCGGAACCGTGATAAGCGCAAGGCCCTTTTTGTATAATTCCTCCGGATAAAGCTGAATCTTATCGGTGATAATGATCACGGAGGAATTCTTGCACTTCCTCGGGTCAAGGCCCAAATCACCCACGCCCCTGGTGACTATAAGTCTGATGTAGGAATCATCGAGCTTATTCAATTTTAAAGTATCGACAACAGCCTCTGTCATTGCTTTCTTTGGCATGCTGATTTTCAGCATAATACCGTGAGCGGACTCATACAGCCTGTCAATATGTTCTCTTAATTTAAAGACCAGCCTGTCGTAAGAGCGGATCCCCTCAAAGACTCCGTCACCGTAAAGCAACCCGTGGTCAAAGATGGAGATCTTCGCGTCTTTTTTCTCAAAATACTCGCCGTTGATATAAACTTTTAAACTCATAATTCCTCCGCATGAATCAACTTATAACCCCGTCTTTTATATTCACTATCCTGTCCGCCCTGGCGGCGATCTCCTTATCGTGAGTAGCTACCAGTACAGTCGTCTTTTTGTTCTTGTTAAAATCCGCCAATGTGTTTAATATTTCCTGTCCGATATGCGAATCCAGATTTCCGGTAGGCTCGTCGCAAAGAAGCACATCCGGCTCGTTCATAAGAGCTCTGGCTATAGCTACCCTCTGCTGTTCCCCGCCGGAAAGCTCCGATGGCTTATGCCTCAGTCTTTCCCGAAGACCTACTCGCTCAAGTAATTCCCCGGCTCTTGTCCCGGTTTTTTTGGTCTTTTTTCCGTGACGTAAAAATAACGCCGGCATCAGGACGTTTTCAAGCGCCGTAAACTCCGGCAAAAGATGATAAAACTGGAAAACAAACCCGATCTTGGCGTTCCTTATGATGCTCCTCTCTTTGTCCGAAAGCTTATACAGGTCCAGCCCCCCCAGATAGACATGTCCCGTGGTCGGTTTGTCTATGCCTCCCAGTATATGAATAAGCGTCGACTTACCTGCTCCGGAAGGCCCCATAAGCGCCACCATTTCACCTTTAGAAAGGTCGATGCTAACGTCGTTTAAGACATGTAATCTTCTTCTGCCGTCTTTATAAATCTTATTAACCGCGTGAGCTCTGATCATAAAATAATTAATCCGGCTTGCCTTATCTTAACCATGTCCCACCCCCGGCGTAGGACATGGTTAAGATGTTATTCGTATCTTAGTGCATCTACCGGTTGTAATCTGGCTGCCTGCCACGCGGGATATACCGTGGAAACAAGGGTGATGGTCATAGCCGCGATCATCACTATAATTACATCGTTAAAATTCAAATTTACCGGTAATTTTTCAATATAGTAAATGTCTCTCGGGAGCTTGATAAAATCATACTTATCAAGAAAATGACATAACGAAAGTCCTCCCGCTGCCCCGAGTACCGTTCCAAAAAATCCTATAAAAAAACCGTTAATCATGAATATATTTCTTATCCTGCCGCTGGTTATGCCTATGGACTTCATTATGCCTATATCTTTTGTCTTTTCCATAACCATCATAATCAAAGTACTGACAATATTAAAGCATGCGACTACGACTATCAGGGCCAGTATTACAAACATCGTAACCTTCTCGAGTTTAAGGGCATTGAACAGGTTTCTATTAAGATCCGACCAGCTCCTTACCCAATAGTTATATCCCAGCTCCTGCTGTATCCTGTCCCTTACCGTATTAGCCTCGTGAAGATTACGGATCTTTACTCCGATGCCCCCGGCCAGGTTTTCTACTCCGTAAAATCTCTGCGCGCCTTCGAGGTTCGCGAAAATAAGATTCATATCATAATCGAACATGCCGGAATTAAATATGCCCATTATCCTGAACGGCCGAGGTTTCCTGGTCACCGCGGAAATCAACGAAATCTCATCCCCTATCGATAAATTCATTCTCCAGGCAAGCTCTCTACCCACCAGAACACCCTTTTCCCCCAGCTCCAGCGTACCCACTTCCAGGTATTTCCCGATATTGGTAACCTGCTTTTCCCTTTCGGGGTCTATGCCCCGTAACAACACGCCTATGACGTTGTCTTTCTGTTTTATAAGCGCCTGGCCGTTTACAAACGGGGCACTGGCCACGACATCCGGCATTTTATTTAAGTCCCCGATAAGTTGGTCGTAATTCTCTATCCCTTTTTCTTTCTCCACGATGATATGAGAATTGACGCCCACTATCTTTTCCCGTAAATCCCTGTCAAAACCGCTCATAACCGCAAGGACCACTATAAGGGCCATAACCCCTACAGCCACTCCCATTACCGATATGAAACTTATGATGGAAATAAATTTTTCCCTGCGCTTGGAAACCAGATATCTGAAACTAATCCAAAATTCGTACATAATAAACTGTCAGCTGTCAGCTGTCAGCCGCTGAAGGCTGAAGGCTATAGGCTCATTTATGCTTCCGGTTTTAATTGCGGGAAAAGGATTACGTCTCTTATAGACGGCTGATTCGCCAGGAGCATCACCATCCTGTCTATTCCTATCCCTAATCCGCCCGCCGGAGGCATACCGTATTCCAGCGCGCGCACAAAATCCTCGTCTATTTTCTTAACGTCTTCCTGTCCTATTAACTGCTCCTCGAACCTCTTCTTCTGTTCTATCGGATCATTAAGCTCGGAATACGCGTTTGCTATTTCCATGTTACCCGCAAAAAGCTCAAACCTGTCGGTTAAAAGAGGTCTCTCTTTTTTCTTTTTAGCCAGAGGGCACAGCTCCGCGAACAGATCCACCACAAAAATAGGTTTGTCTTTTGTCTCGGGCTCAAGCATTTCGGATATTATATTAACTATCTGTGATCTCGTTATCTCTTTACCCTTAAAATCCACCCCCTGTTTCTTAAGCTTTTCTAGCCAGTTTTTCGCGGTGTCATCCGGATTTATATCGAACTTTTTCTTTATCTCATCGGCAAAAGACCATCTCGGCCAGGGCGTTGCGAGATCTATCTCCTGTTCTCCGAATTTAAATTTCATAGTACCCAGGACTTCTTTGGCCACCGAACTCAGAAGCTCCTCCGTGAGCCGCATCATGCCTTCGCAGTCGGAGTACGCCTCATAAATCTCCACCATCGTGAATTCGGGATTATGCTTTACGGACATACCCTCATTCCGGAAATTCCTGTTAAGTTCGTATACTTTATCAAATCCTCCGACCAGGAGCCGTTTTAAATGCAATTCCGGAGCGAGTCGCAGATACAAGTCTATATCGAGCGCGTTATGATGCGTCCTGAAAGGCTCACCGGCCGCTCCTCCGGCCAGGGACTGCATCATGGGTGTCTCGACTTCCATGAACCCTTTGGCTTCTAAAAACCTTCTTATTGCAGATATTGTTCTGCTTCTCAGTTTAAAGACTTCCCTTGCGTTCTCGTTTACTATCAAGTCCACGTATCGCTGTCTATATCTGGTCTCTACGTCTTTGAGTCCGTGCCATTTCTCGGGGAGGGGCCTCAGGCCTTTGGCCAGTATGGTGATCTCCTTGGCAAATATGGTGATCTCTCCTGTTTTTGTCTTAAAGAGCTGTCCTTCAGCTCCCAATATATCTCCTATATCTAACTTTTTAAATATATTATTATAATTATCGGAGCCTATTTCATTGGCTTTTACATAGACCTGGACTCTGCCCGTTGAATCCTTAAGGTCGAGAAAACTGCTTTTACCGTGCTCTCTCAAAGCGGTAATCCTGCCGGCTGTCCGGGCTTCGGCGCCTTCTGAGAAATTTTCCACAAGCTCTTTTATGCCTGCTTTTTTGTCAAACGCCCGCCCGTAAGCTTCAACGCCTGTTTCTTTCAGAGCGTTTAATTTGTCGATTCTCTGCTGTATAAATTCGTTAACTTCTTCCATTTAAAAATACACCTCCTGGGCCAATTATAACTTATATGCTATATAGTGTCAATATAATATGCCCCGCTCGTAGGCAAACGGTCTGACCCACAGCTCATTGTTTGATATTACTCTTATAAACCTAAATTTTAATATTGGAAGTTTCGTAACCCGTTACGAACAGGTGGGATCCACTATCTTCTACCGAATCGTATATTTCACCCCTCGAATTTATGAAACAGGACACGCCTGTATTCGCGCATCTCACTATGGGAACCCTGTTTTCTATGGCCCGAAACACCGAACACGCAGTGTGCTGATATGGCGCCGAGCTTTTGCCGTACCAGGCGTCGTTGGTTATTACTACCAGGAACTCGGCTCCTTTTTTTACGAATTTCCTAGCCAGTTCGGGAAAAACGTCCTCAAAACATATGAGGACGGAAAATTTATATTCGTGGCTTTTACTTGTCACTTCTGTATTTTTAAACTCGATAAGCACCGGGTACTTTTCGTCTTTAAATACCGTGAATTCCCTGCCTTCCGTAAAATGTCCCAGATCACCCAGTACCATCATATGCAATATGGGGAATTTATCCGCGAAAGGCACGAATTCGCCGAACGGTACAAGATGGACTTTGTCGTATTTATCTACTATCTCCCCTTCCCCGGAAATCAAAACCGCGCTGTTAAAATTCTTAAGCCCCTCCTCTCTGTTGGTTCCTATCAGGAGAGAGGCGTTTACCTCCCTTGCAAGATAAAAAAGCCGTTCGGTCAACTCGACATCCGTGCCGAGAAATCCCGGGAAGGACGTCTCGGGCCATATGATCAGATCCGGGGTGTCGAAGGCGGCTTGTCTGGTCAGATTGACGTATTTATCGAATATGAAATCCATCTTCTCCACGTCCCATTTCATCTCCTGTGGAATGTTTCCCTGTATAACCGAGACCTTGAGACTCTTTGAATAATCGGTATCTCTAAGCTTTACGAAACCATAGGAGTAAGTGGCTATCAGTATGGCGATAAGGGACAAGAGATAAGGAATAAGATTTTTTTTATGTTTTTGCCTTATCCCTTGTCCCTTATTACTTATCCCTGTGCTAAGCGCCTGCCACAGGGAAGCGTTCACGAACATGATTACGAAAGACACTCCGTACACCCCCGAGAAATCCGCTATCTGTATGAACGGTAAATTTTTATACTGAGAATATCCGAGAAGCGCCCATCCGAACCCTGAAAAAAGCGTCGATTGCAGGAACTCCAAAATCATCCAGGTTAAAGACGTCGAAAGAATAATCAATTGAGGAGCATAAAAATAAAGTTTCGTGAAAACGGCTCCGAATAGCCCGAAATATAAAGCCA
>CAZEGO010000058.1:0-4878 GCA_964511955.1 uncultured Planctomycetia bacterium
CCGGAGCCGGCCTGAACACCTTTTTTTTGTCTTCGAATTTTTCTACAACGAAATAATTCGTCATTATAAACCTGTAAGAACCGTATATGGCCGCTACGAGCACCAAAGACAGAAATATCTTTAAAAATAACTTATTTTTCATTGTGACACCTATCTATCTCATAACAATAGCGCTGAGCTCCGAAAATTTTCCCAAAAACAGAAAAACGCCTATAAAAATTAAAAATAATCCGGTAATAACTGGTATAAATCTCATAACCGCCTTAAAGCGGTTGAATAAAAATAAAAACTGGTTTACAGCCAGACTAGCCACAAAAAAAGGAACCCCCAGGCCCAGGGAATAAGCTAAGAGCAGTACAACCGCTTTCGGTATCTCCTGCAAAGTGGACGCGTATATTAAAATACTGGAAAGTACGGGTCCCACGCACGGAGACCAGCCCACCGCGAAAGCCATGCCTATCAAAAACGAGCTCAGGTAACTTATTTTTCTATTGTCGACCGTAACTTTCTTTCCCAGGTTAAGAAATTTAAGATTCAAAACACCGGCGATATGGAGTCCCAAAACTATTATTAAAATCCCTCCTATCCTCTCAAGCCACATCCTGCGTATACCGAAAAAACTACCCAGATAGACAAAGGTAACTCCCAATACCACGAATACGGCCGAGAAACCCGCAATAAACAGCAGAGAATGTACCGCCGTTACCTTCCGTATATTCAAAGAAGCGGCGGAACTTTTTATATCCTCAAAGGATTTTCCGGTTATGTAAGTTATGTACGACGGGAAAAGAGGCAGTACGCACGGGGAAAGGAATGATAATACTCCCGCGGCAAAAGCTATAATAATAGAGACTTCGCTTCCGTTGCCCATGGTAGAATCCCTTCCAAAGTTATCTTTGCGAAGCTCTAATTCTGATTACATCCTGTTGACTTCTTATATCTTCAAGGCGCGCTATTATATCCTGTTGATTTTTCAATATCTCGTCTATTTTCTCTGAAATCGCTTTGATATCGCCTTTTTTATCTATTTTCTGATCCCTGCTGAAAGCCTGCAAAGCAAAGAAACCCAGAGAAAAAATAAGCGCTGCCACAAGCGACAAACCAAATACCCTTTTCGCCATACAGCACCTCTTTTCCTTTTTTGATTATTATATCAAATTCGCCGGCAACAGTCAATAAAAGTATATCTTTAAAAATCATCTATTTCAGCCTTAGTTCCCCGAAAGACACACTGTTTAAAACATCCCCCTTTTCAAGCCACCCCCGGCGCGCGGTAGACACGCCCAGCTCCATAAAATCAAGCTGCGCGGCCAGATGGGCATCCGTATTTATGGCTATTTTTACCCCGTATTGTTTGGCAAGCCTGCAGTTAATGTCGTTCAAATCGAGCCGTTGAGGGAAACTGTTTATCTCTATAGCAGTATCAGTGTCTGCGGCGGCCCTGAAAATCTCCTCCAGGTCCACCTCGTAAGGGTCTCTGGCGCCTCTCAGCATACCTGTGGGATGCGCTATTATGTGTACGTATTTATTCGAGCATGCTTTTAACAGGCGCTTCGTGATAGCGTCTCTTTTCTGTTTGAATCCCGAGTGCAGCGCTCCTACTACTATGTCCATCTCTTTTAATACACTATCGGCGTAATCCAGACTGCCGTTCGCGTTTATATCCACTTCCGCTCCGTATAGTATTTTTATATCCTTATGCACTTTCCGCAACGCTTCTATTTCTCTTCTTTTTTTCTTTAGTTTTCCCGCATCCAGCCCGTTGGCTACCTTGAGCCCCTGAGAATGATCGGTTATGGCTATGTACTCGTAACCCAATTGCTTTGCTTTTATTACCATTTCCTCTATAGAGTCCCCTCCGTCGGAATACGCGGAATGTACGTGTAAATCCCCTTTTATGTCGCTGCGTTTTATAAGATCCGGCAGCTTTTTTTTAAACCCCGCTTCTATCTCTCCCCTGTCTTCACGCAACTCGGGAGTTATAAAAGGAAGGTCGAGGGCCTTGTACATTTCTGTTTCCGTCTTACCGGCTATTCTTCTGTTTTTTCTGAATATACCGTATTCGTTTAATTTCAACCCGTTGGACAGTGCTATATGCCTGAGCTTTACGTTATGTTCCTTTGAGCCCGTAAAATACATAAGCCCGGCTCCGTAAGAATCCTTATCCATAAAGCGCATATCCGCCTGAATCCCGTCTTTCGTGACTATAGACGATTTGCTTATCCCCTTGCCGAGTACGTCCTTTACCTCGGCCAGAGAGATGAAACGCTCTAAAGTTTTCTCCGGTTTTTGCGAGCATACGACTATATCTATGTCTCTTATAGACCCCTTCATCCTCCTAAGACTACCCGC
Organism: uncultured Planctomycetia bacterium; assembly: GCA_964511955.1. Lineage (GTDB taxonomy): Bacteria > Omnitrophota > Gorgyraeia > Gorgyraeales > Gorgyraeaceae > CAZEGO01. The sequence continues at coordinate 2,353 of CAZEGO010000058.1, forward strand.
CGCGTCTACCCTGATTACTTCCTTCCCTCTTCTTATTTCTTTCAGGAAATAGGCGGCTATATCCATGGCTGTTCTTATATCCATCGATTCCCGGCCTCTTTTTACAAGTTCAAGACCTCTTATTATATTATCTTCGGTCTTTTTTTTCATACCCGGAAGACCTTTTATCTTGCCGGCGTGGGCCACTCTCTCGAGCATCACTATGTTGTTTACGTTTAATTTTTCACGCAGAATTCTGGCTTTCCCGGGCCCGACACCCGGCACTCTCAGCATCTCTAAAAAACCCGTGGGGACATCTTTTTTAAGGTCGTCCAGGTATTTCAACCTTCCGGAACGTATAATTTCTTTTATTTTTTCCTCCAGGTCCTTTCCTATTCCCTCGATTTTTCTCAGATTTTTCTCCTTGGTCAAAACTTCCACTTCCTCGGAGAGAGATTCGATGACGCGTGCCGCTTTCTCGTACGCCCGTATTCTGAAAGGATTCTCCCCTTTTACTTCCAATATTTCCGCTATCTGACGGAAAATGTCCGAAACTTCGCGATTTTTCATGATGGCATCATTTTAACATAGATTTTTCGGGGCATAAAGTATATAATAATTAAGAATTTTCATCGTTTTTAAGATCAACCGAAACTTATAAAAACCAGAGGTGTCTTATGGTTATGAGATTATTAAGAAAACGCAAAAACATGAAACGTATAATGTGGGTACTGGCCATTTTAATAATACCCGCGTTTGTCATATGGGGAGCCGGTTCTTCCGGAAAAAAGAAAGAAGGCCCGGAGTACGCGGGTGAAGTATTCGGTAAGAAAGTATCCTTCGAGGAATATGCCGATATGTGGAGGGTGACCAGGAATTACCTGGTGGAATCCATGGGTCAGAATATTCCGGCGGAATTCATAGACCAGATGACCTGGAACCGCATACTCCTGCTTCACGCCGCGAAAAAAGAGCGTATATCCGTAAAAGATTCCGAAGTAGCGGAAAGAATAATGTCGTTCCCCGTGTTTCAGAGAAACGGCTATTTCGACAAAAACCTCTACAAGTCCATGCTGGGCGACGCGGCGAGAGGATTTGAGGAAAAACTGAGAGACGACATACGCATATCCAAGCTCCGCGAAAGAGTTACGGCGAAAATAACGGTGACAGAGAGAGAAGTCGAGGAAGCTTACAGAAAAAAACACGAGAAGGTGAAACTCTCTTATGTCTCCGTTCCTTTCTCCGCCTTTACCAACGATGTATCCTACGAGGAAAGCGAACTGGTAAACTATTTCGGTAAAAATAAATCTCTGTTCAGGAAACCGGAACGCGTAAACGTCAGATATATAGAGATACCTTTTTCAAACTTTGCCGATGAGGTTTACGTAACAGAGGAGTCAGTAAAAAGATATTTTGAGGAAAACCTGGCAGACTTTAAAAAGTCGGCTTCCGACGAAACGCCGGTATTGAGCGAAACTATAAAGAAAACGATACGGGAGAAGCTGGCTCTGGAAAGACAGATATCCTTAGCCGAGGAAACAGCCTATAAAGCTCTGGATAAATCTCTCGGCGATAACGCCCTTTCCGAAAGCGCGGAATTATTTTCGCTTAAGGTGGAGGAAACGGGTTTTTTCAGCGCACGCGAGGAAATACCCGGTATAGGCTGGCTGTACCCCTTAGTGAAAACGGCGTTCGAGTTGGAAAAAAAAGAAATATCCAAAGTCCTTATAAGAGGCGACAAAGCATTCTATGTAATTCAACTTAAGGAAAAAAAATCCTCTTATATTCCCGAGTTTGAAGAGGTAAAAGACGAGGTGAAAAAGGCTTACGTTAAAGAACTCTCTATAAAGCTCGCCGGGAAACGGATAGACAAAATCAGGATGTCCGTCGCTAACCGTGACCGAAAAGAAAAAGCTTTGGATCAGGCCGCCCGGGAATACGGGCTAGACGTAAAAGACACCGACTTTTTAACCAGAGACGGTTACATAGAAGGTCAGGGCCCGGCGAGGCCGGCCGTCGAAGAATGCTCCGCCCTGCCTGAAGGAGAGATCTCTGATCCCGTTAAGATGTCCGAAAGCTGGGCGATATTCAGGCTGGATGAATACAAAGACATCGATAAAATGAAGTTCATCGAAGAAAAAGAAAGCTTTAGATCCGAACTTCTCGAGAAGAAAAAAGAAGATTTTTTTAACAAGTGGTTTATTCGGTTTAAGGAAAAAGCCGAATTCGTCAGTTATACGGATCGCCGAAGGTAAGATTATTTCTGGTTTAAAAGACCTCTCAGCTCCTTCATGAACTGGTTTATGTCTTTAAACTGTCTGTAAACAGAGGCGAACCTTACGTAGGCCACTTCGTCCAGCTCGTAAAGAAGCTCCATTATCAATTCGCCCACCTGAGAGGCGTCCACTTCCTTATCGAATTTGCTTTGCAGTGTATATTCGATTTTATCGACGAGCTCTTCCAGCTGTTGTATGCTTATAGGTCTTTTTTCGCACGCTTTCTGGAGTCCCGCCAATATCTTCTTTCTGTCGAAAGGCTCACGCCTGT
>CAZEGO010000058.1:4888-8730 GCA_964511955.1 uncultured Planctomycetia bacterium
CTGTTGTCTTTTTTTATAACCATCAGCCTGACTTCCTCGATATTCTCGTACGTCGTAAACCGCCTGTGACATTTCAGGCACTCCCTCCGCCGACGTATCGAACGGCCTTCTTCCGAGGAACGGGAATCTATTACCTTATCTTCTTTGTGACCGCAGAACGGACATTTCATATAGCACCTCTTTTAAAGCTCGCGGTAAAGCGGAAACCGATCCGTGAGTGCTTTTGCCTTCTTAAGACATTCTTCCAGTTTATGTTTATCTCCTTTTGCCGACAATGCATTATCTATAATGTGGGCTATCTCTCTCATCTCTTCTTCTTTCATCCCGCGCGTAGTAGCCGCCGGGCTGCCGAGTCTTATCCCGCTGGTCTGAACCGGACTCTTTCGGTCGAAAGGTATAAGGTTTTTATTGACCGTTATATTGACTTTTGCCAGTATATCGGACGCCTCTTTTCCCGTCAGGCCTCTGGAAGTTAAATCTATGAGTGATAAGTGCGTATCGGTACCGCCCGAGACCACACGAAATCCCGATTGGGACAGGGAGTTTGCCAGGGTTTTGGAATTTTTGACGATCTGGTTCTGATATTTTTTAAACTCCTCGGATCCTGCTTCTTTTAAAGAGACCGCCTTGGCCGCTATCACATGCATGAGCGGCCCGCCCTGAATGCCCGGGAAAATCTCCATGTCTATTTTTTTCGCGAATTCCCTGCGGCAGAGTATCATGCCTCCTCTGGGGCCGCGTAACGTCTTGTGCGTAGTAGTGCTGACGACTTCGGCGTACGGAACCGGGCTGGGATGGACCCCGGCGGCAACCAATCCTGCTATATGTGCCATGTCCACAAAAAGATACGCTCCCACGCTATCGGCTATCTCCCTGAATTTTTTAAAATTTATCTGCCTCGGGTAAGCGCTGGCACCGGCTATTATCATTTTGGGTTTATTTTTTTTTGCCAAATCGGATATCGCGCCATAATCCAGCTTTTCGCTTTCTGGGTTAAGTCCGTAAAAGACGATATTATAAAATTTTCCGGAAAAATTATGTGAAAGTCCGTGAGAAAGATGTCCGCCGCAGGCAAGGTCCATGGCCAACACCGTGTCTCCCGGACTCAAGAAAGAGAAATACACCGCCATGTTTGCCTGCGTACCCGAATGAGCCTGGACATTCGCGTGCTCGGCCCCGAAAAGTTTTTTAGCGCGTTCTATGGCCAGACGCTCGGCATCGTCCACGTTCTCGCATCCGCCGTACCATCTTTTTTCCGGATAGCCCTCGGCGTATTTGTTGGTCAGGACGGAACCCTGTGTCTCCAGAACCGCTATACTGGTGAAATTTTCGCTCGCAATAAGCTCGATATGGTTCCTCTGTCTTTCAAGTTCCCTGTATACCGACTCATAAATTTCCGGGTCCGAGTTTTTTAAAAAATCCATTTCTCCTCCGATAATGAAACTTTGAATAAAAACTTATTTTTTTCGGTCGATTTCCTCGATCTGCCTTACCCGCCTCTTATGCCTCGCTCCCGCGCAGCGGACGGGCAGCCACGCGTTGACTATCTTTCTGGCTTCTTTTTCGTTCACTGCTTTAGCAGCCAGAACCAGTATATTCGCATCGTTATGTTCCCTGGAGGAACGGGCAATATCTATCCTGTCACACAGGGCGGCCCTGGCGCCTTTTGCCTTATTGGCCACCATGGACATCCCTATGCCGGTTTTGCATATGACTATACCGCGCTGAAATTTCTTTCTTCCGACAGCTTTAGCGACCTCATATCCTATTATCGGGTAATCGCAAGATTCCTCGGAAAAAGCCCCGAAGTCTTTTACCGCGTGCCTTTTTTTTCTTAAATGCTTTATAAGGGCCTCTTTGAGTTTATAACCGCCGTGGTCCGCTCCAATAGCTATCTTCATCTGCCTTTCTCCTTCTTAAACAGTTCCAGAAAAATGTTTTCTACTTCGCTTTTTATAATATCCCGTGTTTTTTTGTATTCCTCTATGGACCTGCCTATGGGGTCCGGAATATCCGAACGTTCTTTTAAAAGTTTTATCTTTAATTCATGACCGGGGTATCTTGACAAAATTATGTCCCTGTGAGCGCGCTCCATAACGAAGATAAAATCCGCCTTTCTCAACTTCTCCCGGCTGACGGGGCCTCCTATATGCCCGCGCACGTTTATGTTTTCCTCTGACATTACTGCTACGGTATTTTCGGACGCCCTCATCCCGTCATAGCTTCCCGTACCGGCCGAATCCACGGATATCTTTTCGGACAGTCCGGCTTCTTCCAAAAATTTCCTCATAAAATAAGCCGCCATCACGCTTCTGCAGCTGTTACCGGTACATATAAAAAGCAAATGATAATCGGACAACAAATCCTCCCGGCTTATCGCGCCTTCACGTATCACTCTGAACGTGTCTTCGGTTACGTCCAGTATAGTGGATCCGATTCCTTTTTGTGCGGGGCCCGCGTCCAGTATAAGATTCACAAGCCCGTTCATTTCCGATATGGCTTTTTTTCCGCTGGCCGGAGGTTGATTCCCGGAGATATTGGCGCTGGGCACCGCCACCGGAAAACCGCTTTCTTTAAGAAGTTCCAGCGCCACTCTATTCGCCGGCATGCGCAGTCCCGTCTTTTGTCCTTTTTTATCAAACGCCAGTATCGTTAACGGACCCGGCCAGAATTTATGAACGATTCTCTCGGACCGCCCGGATAACACTATGTCCATGTTTCTTAAAGCCGCAAAGTCGGCTATCTGCAGCGTAAAAGGTTTATCCGCGGGTCTTTTCTTTATCTCGTAAAGTTTTTTTACTGCTTCTCTGTCGGAATATTTAGCCCCGACGCCATACACCGTTTCGGTCGGAAAAACTACCAGGCCTCCTTTTTTTAATATCTCCGCCGCTTCCTTTATTATTTTTCTCTGAGGCAGATTAGGATTCACCTCTAAAATTTTAGTATCCATCTTTTTCAGCGAACCTTAAGTATCCTTTCGGCCAGAAAAGCCGCGTTTTTCGCTCCGGCTTTACCTATAGCGACTGAAGCCACGGGAACGCCGGAAGGCATTTGTACCGTCGAAAGCAAGGAATCCATACCGTTGAGAGATTTTGTATACATGGGCACGCCTATGACCGGAAGGTCCGTAAAAGCGCTTACCACTCCGGCAAGAGCCGCAGACATCCCGGCTCCGCATATAATAACCTTGAGCCCTCTCTTCCTCGCGGACTTCGCGTATTTACGTACCGCGTCGGGATTCCTGTGCGCAGAAAGGACGTTTATCTCATAGGCTATCCTTTTTTCTTTCAAAATGTTTTCGGTCTCCGCCATCGTTTCAGAATCGGATTTACTTCCCATGAGAATACCTACCTCAACTTTTTTATTTTTAACCACTTTATCACCTCCCGATTGCTTTATATCCAATGTCTTTTCTATAATACATACCCTCGAAGCGGATCTTATCCATAGCCTTGTATGCCTTTTCTTTGGCGGATATTATATCATTACCCAAGGCACTTACACCCAACACCCTTCCCCCATTCGTAAAAATACGGCTATCCTTTTTTTCCGTACCGGCATGGAATACAAACACGTCTTCTATATTCGATAAATCATCCAGGCCTTTGACTTCTTTATTTTTTTCATACGGGCCGGGATAACCTTCTGAGGAGGCTACCACGCATATGCAATGCCTGTCATCCCATTCTGCCTTTACGGTGTCAAGTTTTCCGTCTATACAAGATTCCATTATTTCGACCAGGTCCGATTTAAGCCTGGGAAGCAGTGCCTGTGTCTCATGGAAGGTTATAAGTTTCCCCCCAAATGCTATTTTAGTGGCATTTTCATTTGATGGGTATAGT
>CAZEGO010000059.1:0-8650 GCA_964511955.1 uncultured Planctomycetia bacterium
TGAAAAGGCCCGTAAGCACAAACAGTCCTCCGAATATGGCGAAGGCTATTATGCCTACGGCTATTGTAAGGCCTATGACACTTACTATCATGGAATTCTGTATCATTACGGTGGAAAGGTTAAACAGCAGGCTGTCGGGAGATAATGTAAGCGCATTAAGCGCTGCCGCGCCTACTGTAGCTGGTACGAGCAGGAGAAGAGCACCTATGATCCCCGAGAAATTCCTGACTTTCGGTGAGAGTTTATATTTAGATTCTTTCTTTTCGGGTGCTATGCCTTTTTCGTCGTCTCCGGCCGGAGGCGCTCCGCCGCCCATGGATTTGAACCGGTGCCGGTCATCATCATCGTCCTTATTTTTCTTGTTTCTCATATAGGTTATAACAGCTGCAACGCCTAACGTAAAAGGCGCGGACAGCTTGCCGAATAAGCCTATTCCGCCTTTTGAAGCGGAAGTACTGTCTTTCTCTGTAGTCACGTCTTTTCCTGATTCGATATTCAATACTTTATCTACAACATAATTTTCGAGATTGTATTCTTTTGAATCATCCAGCCTGGCTTTCCTTATTATAGTAGATTTATTGGCCCCTATGCTTCTCAGCATAGTGTCCGGCAAAGCGCTGAGAGCAAAGTCATGAAGCTCTCTTAAGCTGTCACCCTCGGCTGTATGGTATTCACTGTATTTATATAATGTAGCAGGGTTAAAACTGTAATTAAACAATCCTTTTTGACTATCAAATGAATGAGTGGCTATATGTCTATCCAATCCTCCTCTGCCCTTTACCTGATAAGCAAACAATTCAGCGTATCTCCTGTCCTCGGGATTGTTGGTCTGTTCATATCTCGCGTTGTACAGGTCTCTCAAACCGCTGAAAACTTTCCAGGCCAGAATGTTATCGCTCGAGGTTATTTGCTCGTCCGAGGAGTCGGAGAAAAAGCCGCCTGTCTGCGTATCTTTGCACGTGGAGGTTATGCAAGACGCCATGGAGTTCAACATGCCTAAATAGGTGTCATCGCCTGTCCTGGAAGTATAATCCAGCATGGAAAGCATCAGCCATAAATTCGTATTGGTGGTGTGCTTGAGATCGCCTTCTATCTCATCGAAAGAGCCGCCCGCGGTGTAAGCATCGAACACGGAGAAGGACTCCTCGTCCGATATCCCCTGCGCCTTCCAGTTCCTGTAATAGAAGTCGAATATTTCCCTGCTTATATCGGGATTGTATTTATTGTAAAGGAGAGAGAACCATGTGTTATCTTTCGTATAGCTCTTTCTTGTGCCTTCCCTTAATATAAGTCCGGTGGCTTCGCTTCTTCTTAACCCGCCCGCCTGCAGGGCATTATAGAGAGCGCTGTTTTCCTGTTCCGCGAGAGAAAGGTCTATACTCTGCTTTACCTCTTCTTCTTTTCCTCCGAAGAAGAAATTGGATACCCTGGTCAGGAAGCCTTCTTCTTCTCCGGTTTCTTGCTGTTTAGTTACGGTCAGGGCGCCCAGCTTCAAAAGAAGCTGCGTCCTTCCTTTAATGTAATCATTGGTAAGGTCAGAAGGTATATAAGGAGCAAGATGATTATACACCTCTTTAGGAGGCGCTTCCTTGTCACCGAAGAAAAGCCTCCATATAGTCAGCGCTGTGTTGTCCTTTCTCACTCTTATATCCCAGGTGGATTCTTTACCCGGTTCGGGGTGCTCCCTGTAATAGAGATTCTTCTGAACCATGGCTATGTCACCTCCGGGTACATACTTCCATATAACGGTCCTGTTAAAAGGATTGCCGTAGAAAATCACATTCTCAAAGAAAGTCTTAATTCTCCCGAGCCCGCTGCCCTCATTAGGTATTATCCACATCTCATAAGTGGCGCCTCCGTGCTTCCTGGTCCTGTAGTATCTGAGAATATTAAAAGGATAATGGGCGTTGACGGCGAATTCGGGATCTCCGTTCTCATCATAGAAGGTAACTTCTCTCGGGAGTTTCTCCCCCAGCACTCTCTCTCTGAGTTCCTGTATAACCCTTCTCTTCCTCATGTCAGCGTCCCATTTTATGTAGGACAAATGAGGCTGGCCCGATGTAGTGTATATATCTATATCCTTGTCTTCCTCTCCCACTATCGGTTTATCCTTATAATAGTTCGTGGTTATAGTTACCACGAACCTGCTGTTTTCCAGAGCAGAAGGATGCTGTACGCTTAAATAACTCTTTATCACGTTGTCTTTCTTAACTCTTACGGCCCTGTCTTCCTGGTCTCTGCCGGTGGTTACATCCACGCTTCTTCCCTCTTCTCCCGTAAGATCCAGCGTATAAAGAGGAGCGAGGTAGGCTTTCGTGTTGTCAAAAACAGTCTCTGTCTCGAAGTTTATCTCTCCGCTGGTTTCCACCTTGCCCGAACGTATCATCCTTACTTTATTACTCTTCACGTCCCTGTATTCCCATATTACGTGACCGGGATTGGTATCATCCATGAGCTGGTGTACGTAAAAATACTCTTTTACGCCGGGCATTATCTCTAGCTCCACTCCGTATTTTCTCTGGATATCGTCTTTCCCTTCTTCAAACACTTTGACTCTTTCATCTAGCTCGGACACCTTATCGAAGTTCAGGAACCAGTCATGCATGAGCCCGCCTCCGGGTTTATACGAGGTCCTGTAAATGACTATGCCGGGATTATCTATATCATACGTCACAGGCGTCCATCCCGTACCGTCAAACCTTACGTCGGTAGTTAATATCTCGGCTCTGTTCTCGTCTCTTTCTTTTATTTCCTCCGCCGGGAGTTCGGGCTGAGTAGCTTCGGAAATTTCGGGTTTATCAAACATATCGGAAGCGGGTTTTCCGAGTATACCCATATGAGCAAGATAATCTATGCCTTCTTTGGCGGCTTTTGACGCCTCATCCGTAGCCTCAAAAGCTATGGCACCGAGGCAGTTTCCTGAGCCGGCATTGCCGGGCATATTATAACTTATATAATCAACAAGCTGTGAGTTTGCCCTGGCCTGATGCTCTATCATTTCTTCCTCGCTCAAGTCTTTATCGGGTATAAGCTCCGAACCCACCACATCGGAAGGTATATTTTCGTAGTCACTCTCGTTGTATTTAGACGCTACTCCGAATTCGGTAACTATTACGGGTTTAGTATTGTCGGTGGTGCTCTTTATCTCATCGAACAGACTTGCCATGCCGAGATAAGGACGAAGAACCGCGTTGACTCCTATAACGTCCACTTCCGGACAATTCTCGTTCAGCGTAATCCATTCAGACATACCCAGGTCTCCGGTGCCGGCTATTACAGGACGCCTCTTTACCGCCTGCATTCCGGATTCTATCTCTATCCTTAACACCTTGGTATCGATACGTCCGGATTCTTTAGCCCTGTGCTCCACCATTCTGTCAAGAGCTTCCTCGTAAGATTCTCTCTCGCTGTCGTTCAGGACAGTCCATTTCCAACTGTGCAGATTCGTTAAGTTAGATATATCGCCGCTATAGTCAAAGCCGTAATTCTTAAGTGTGTTCAGATGATCCTGTATCCTTGCTCTGACTTTCGCCTCGGAGAGCTCTCCCTCGTGTACCTGTCCGTCCGCGTCTACGTAACCCTGTAATCTGTTGATTTCTTTGGCGATTTCGTTTACGAATGAATAATACTCATTTTTGTTGAAATCAAAATATCTTCTGCCCTTGGAAAGCGGGCCGGTATCGAGCCAGAGGTTTTCCTCGTTTCCTATCTGCATACCCAGCACGAAAGGCTGGCTGCCGAAATACTCGACCATCAACGCTATCTCTTTCTTTATAGACTCGATGTCCTGTCTTATAGCTATAGCCTCTTCGGCATCTTCCACGCCTATAGCTCTGTCGAGTATGGGATAGCTGATGATCATCTTTATGCCGTAGTTCTCGTATATGGCGTTGCCTATGGCGATGAATTTGGCGAGATCGCCGAAGTTGAAAGCCACGGAACCCTCTCCGTGCCTGTTGACCCTGAGTCCCGGTACGTCATATACTCTTATTACGTTCATCTTCTTATCGTAGAGTACTTGTCCAAGCCCTTTACCCAGATACATGCCTCCTTCCTCGGTGGCGTAAATGGAAGTGCCGTCTCTGGATTCTCTGGGTAATAATGATATAAGAAGCCTGTGGAGTGAGTTCGCGAAAGCTTCCCTGCCACCGGTATTAGGTCCCACATCCTGGAACACAACTCCGGTAAGATAGTTATCCATATAAGTGCCTTCTTCGGAATAATGCCAGTGCCCGCGACTGTCTTTAGTCACATCCACGTGTTTGGGTTCTATTCTTTCGGCACTGTAAAATCTCCTGTAAAAATCACCGGGTATTTCGGATACGTATTCGGCTACCCTTTCCTCTTCCTCCGCGCCAAGAGTCTTTTTATATTCATTCTCCAGCTGCTTCTGCATCTCCCTGCTTTCGGGAGTGACTGTCTCCGGCACTATCTCTATCTCCGTGTCCTTCCCGGCTAAATCCTGCTCTTTCTTTTCCTCTTCTGGTTTAACTGCCTGTGTGGTTTCTTCGACCGTCTCTGTCTCCGGAGCCGGGGCTTCAGGCTCTCTGACTCGGGCCGGCTCTTGCTGTACAGGTTCTTGTCTTCGCGTCTCCTGTGTTGTTGTTTCCCGTACCTGAGAAACCGCGGGAGCGGTGCTTCCGAGTTTGGCCAGGGCGCTGTCGCAGGCCTGTAGTACACCGCGATCTGTTTCGTTAGTTTTATGATTTCTTATGGCCTCCGCTGCCTTTGCTCCTCCTATATCAGCAAGCTCTGCAATTATCTGTTTTCTTATACGCGATTCATTATCGTCCATATGAGCTATAAGAGCATCGATAGCTCTGTCATTCTTTATATCTCCTAATTTTTTCACCGCGGAATATCTTGTTCTGGCGTTAGAGCTGTCTAAATCTTTTATGAGTTTATTTATATCATCCCCTAATTGAGGCGCGTTAACTCCTAACACAAACTGATAGGGCTCCATACCCGTAGCTATTCCCACTTGCTCGAAAGCAATATTCACCATCTCATCCACGGATAAATCAGAGAGGTTTACGGCATTGTTTATGACGTTCAGACTGTCCCTCATGGTGTTACCGTCCACAAGCCCCATCTCGTTCATGAAATCCAGCTCATTTACAGCGTCTTCTATCATATCTTCATTGGCGGCCAGGGCTTCTGAATCAGCGTTTTTCAGGTTATTAATGTCCCTCAGATTTTGAGGTATATTAAGGCTCGCGCCTATTACATCACCCTCTTTTCGTTTATATGTCTCTCCTGATCGTTCATCAAGAAGTATATCTTCTCCGCTTTCCTGATAAAAATAATCCCATTCTATATCTTCGTCCTGATACCTGGTGTCCGGTGTCCCGTCGTTTTTCAGCATAGTGGTGGGTATCCTTATAGTGGTGTTTCTCACGGCCTCGCTTCCGATTGTGTTTTTGCGCGGGCAGTTGTATATATCGGAAGAATAGTTGGGGAATACTCCGGGCTGAGTCCAGTGTAAATTAACGGCCTCAAATTCAAGTGTATAAGGAAAGACCGGTATCTCCTCCCATCCTTTATGACTGAAGTAATCCTTCATCAGAAATGGTCTTGTATTCACGCCTGCCGGCTTATAAATAACATCTCCGTAGATAGGTATACCCATATTGTTAAACCCTACGCCCCACATCTCGTCTATCTGCACTTCGGTACTGGTGATGGGGCTCGGGAACAGCGCGCAATAACTTCTGGCTTTCTTACCCTGTTTTGTAATGTCTATTACGGGTGTGCCGTCGGATTTCTTCTTAAGTACAGCTACCATGGGCATCTGGTGCATATTCTCATCGAACCTTACGAATAAATCGGCGACCTTTGTGTTATTCGCAAAACTGAGATTATAAGTGACTTCCTCGTCTATAAGGCTGTTGGGTTCTGTCTTGACTGTGCGTTCTACCAGCTTCTGGCCCATAGCGTTATAGCATACTATATAAGAAGCCGTAGCGAATTCGCGCAGGTGCAGAGGCATCTTGGCGTATTCTGAATAGAAGAACCTGCCTTCCCTGGGCCTGCCGTTGACACCTATCCATTTCGTGGGAGTACCGTTCTCGTTCTTCTGCAGTTCAAAAGACCTGAATACAAAGGTCTTTCCTTTATACCACTGGTAACTCAATCCTTCCTCGGCTATGTTCGTTCCCCTGTAAAATCCGTCGCTCGGATCGACCACTCTTATAAAACCGTATTCCTGCGCCCTTACTTCCTGGCCCAGCATATTCTTCCAGCTTTTCCAGTCGTGATAGTCATCCACGTCGTTGTCGTGCATGTTGTATCTTATTATATAGTTACCCAGATATTTGGAAGTCATTATCTTATTGTCGTTCTCGTCATAATCCGGGATATCGTTATCGTAGTAATCTTCCCTTATGATGGCGCTGTTTATGTCGCCGTCGAGTTCGCCCCAGTTTACCCTCTCGCTTCCCTTATATGTCACGAACGAGGATACTATATCTGTATTGGCGAAGAATCTGTTTTCGGTCCTGAGTCCGTATTTCATGACCATGTCTGTCTGGCCTTTGAGGTTTATGTATTCGGTATATCTTTCCGCAAAATCAGACGGATTGAAATTCCCCAGCGCGTCCGTAGGCACTCCGTTCCTGACCTCATATCTTAGCCTGCCCAAAGCGTCTCTGTAGTAAGCGCCGCTTGAATTTGTCTGCAGGGTCCTTAACGTACCGTTACCGCTGACGTCTATACTTATGCTCTCTGTGGCTATGGCCTCTTCACCGGGCAGGAAGTTCCTGTTTACGGTCCTTATTTCATATTCGGGATGGCCTTCGAACCTGATGACTTCTTCGGGCCTTCCTTTGTAATCTATATGTTCTTTGTAGGCGAAGAAATCGTCTTTTTTAGCCAGCTCGTTTCTTACCACTGAAACAAACCTGCCCTCATCGTCAAAAGCGGGCATGTTATTGGCATTATCCCAATCCATCTTTCTCTCGGTCTCGTATCCGTTCTCATCTATAGTCCTGGAGACTCTGGCTATGTTTGTGCCGGGCACGAACTCGTCCACTATCGAGATAAGAGGTTTTCCTCCGTTATCGAATTTGACCTTAGCAACTATCTGACCTTTGTCATTGTGGTATTCTATCCATTTTTCGTTATTGTGACCGGCAGTCTCATCGATCACCTCATATATAAGGTATCCGTTCTTTGTGTCCTTAAGCTGGCCATGTAGCAGGTATCCTCCCTCGTCTGCCCTGTAGAACTCTTCCCTGGAGAACCACATAGATATGCGCTCGTTATGCACGATATCGTAATAGGTGCCGGTGAAACTGTCGGGTATCGCCTTCAGCATAGTCTTTAAAGAAGCCTTGAGACTGTTTTGTTCATCGGAATTCGGAGCGGCCTGTTCTATCCTGTCAGACAGCTTATTTATAATGTCAGGCACTCTTACTTCGGTGGTTCCGTAATAAAGAAGTTTGTAAAGCTCTATGGCGCGTGCCGGGTCAGCGTCTACCTCGTCGGCTATGAAATTCAAAAGCGTGGAAAATCTTCGGTAATACTCCGCTACTTTTTCAGGTCCGGGCTTGGCCTCTCTCTCTCCGGTTGTCGTTAATATGCTCTTGGTGCGCATAGCGGGAGAAGTCTTTTTCTCTTCTTCTTTATCTTCCTCTTTTACCTGCTCGATAACTTTAGCCGGAACCTCGGCTAAACCGCTCACTACCTCAGCCGCTTTCTTACTGGCTTTTCCTCCGAAGTTTATAGGTACCTTTGCGCTTATTTCAACGGAACTGAACGGCTTATAGTCAAATCCGGGTATAGCGACCGATCTTGAGTATTTAACCGCGACCGATGAACCTTGTATTATACTGTTCGACCACAAAGTACCCGATACATGGGGGCCCGGGTATCCTCCGGGAGCGAGATTAGAGAATTTCTCACCGCCCGGTATCCTGAACTCTAAGGTTCCTCCGGCTCCGCCTTTCTCGCCTTCTTTCATCCTGTAAAACTCCATAGCCAAAGCCAGGTCTTTGAAGGTATTAGCCCTTACGGAGCCTCCAATAAAATAATCGTCCATCTTATGGTATATCTGGGCTCCGCCCTCGAGCTCTGTCCTCTCTCCGGTAAGCATCCTGACGTCAAATTTCGCTCCGGTAGTCCGGCCTCCTACCGTTGCTTCGGCCCTTGTGTCAAGCCAGAGGTTATTATCCATATAAAATAATTCCGGACGAATAGTGACACCCGAAATCTTAAACGGCACAAAGGCTGCTCCGGCTATAGTCTTACCTCCGCTTATAAGCTGGCCCCATCCGTGATAGTCAAACACGTCGCCGTTCAGGGTCTCCAGGTAGAAGTTATCGAGCACTCTGTTTTTGGGAACCTGTAACTGCATACTAAAGTTTCCGCTTTCAAACTGCCTCAACGGGAAGAGGTTCTTGTAATCGCCTATTGTATGATTATAGTGAGCGGCAAAATTCCAGTTATTAAAGAACTTGGCCCTGAAAGAAACATTCGGGTTTATAGTATAGTTTCTGATGTACCCGGCATCCATCTGTTCCTGCCTTTTCCTTATTTCCTCGTCTATATTTTTAATTCTTTCGGGGGCGTCTTCCCGTGAACTCTGCTGCCATTTCGCCTTCTGCTCAAGAAGCTCGTCTATTTCCATCTTTAAGTTATTCTTATTAGGCAT
>CAZEGO010000060.1:0-8551 GCA_964511955.1 uncultured Planctomycetia bacterium
CACTTCTTTCGAGAGTTCGCCCAGAATAGCGGCCTGATATCCGGAACCCGTGCCTATTTCAAGAACCCGGTCGTTTTTATCGATTCCGGCCAGCTCTGTCATGGCCGCGACTATATACGGCTGGGATATGGTCTGTTTCATCCCTATGGGCAGAGGCCTGTCTTCATAGGCAAAATTTTTCATATCTTCGGGGACGAACAGATGTCTTTCGACTTTCGATATCGCATCCAGTATGCCCCTGTCTTTTATGCCTCTCGATTCTATCTGCGTTTTTATCATTTTCTCTCTGGCCAAAGAATAATCTCCTGCGTTTACTTCGTGAGCAAAGGATAATAATATTAAATTAACCAGTAAAACGCTTATGCGGGCCATGCTTTGCTTATTAGAAGCGACCGAAAACACTTTTATCCAGCTCTTCCCGGAAAAGCTTTCTTTTTTCCGATTCCACGGGTGACAGAGCGGGAAACTCCATAAACGGTACGCTTACATCTTCTTTTTTAAGCTCTTCTTCCACTATTTCCGCCATAATGCCTTTTAAAACCGGTTCTTCAGGTTCCGGACTGTCTACGGGATTGGGGGATTCGGTTTGGTATTTATTTACCTTATGTTTTCCCCATCGAATACCGCATGTGGGACTGTTTTCAAGCCCTACAAAAGCGATGAGACGATAGTTGTTTTTTATGAATTCCCGCACCATAAGCATAGGGACTTTTAGAAGCTCCTTGCAGTGGTCTCTGAAAAATATATTGTCATATTGCTGGCGTCCCTGGGGGTTCCGCATGAGCCCCATGGCCGTGGTTTCCGGACAAGGGTATTGTATTATACCCACTTTTTTGTCCATCAGGTAGTTTGTCAGTTCCCGGGACAGGGGAAAATTCTGGCCCAGTATATGAACCCTGCAGTAAGGGTTTACCAGGCATTGGCAAATTAGTATAATCTTCCTGTCTTTTTTACCCATTTTTATTTTTTTTCGTACAGTCCTATCAGTTCACTTTTGTCGAGTATATGGCCTTCCATGGCTTCTTCCAGCTCTTTTTTGGTTACGTTTTGCTGAAGTCCGAGCATCGTGTCGAGCGCGTACAACTTGAAAAAATATCTGTGAGTACCGGAGGGCGGGCACGGGCCTCCGTAGTCTTTTCTTCCGAAGTCATTATTGCCCTGTTTACCGGGTACGCTGTTCTCTTCTATCCTGCCGGAAACCGGGATATCGAATACCACCCAATGCACCCACGTGTCCATGGGCGCGTCGGGGTCGTCTACGATCAGCGCCAGACTCTGCGCTTCCGCAGGGACTTCTTCTATTTTTAAAGCCGGATTGACGTCCTCCCCCTGACAGGTAAATTTTTTAGGTATATATTCGTTATGCTTGAATTCCGGACTGGATATATTCATAAAGCCTCCTTTTTGTTGCGCGGCCGAACACGGCACGATTATGGACATCAGTAAAGCCGTTACGATTGCATAGATAGACTTTTTAATTTCCTTCTCCTTTTTAAATCTTCCTGCTGTCGTAAGCCCAGTGCAGAATCGCCTGGCGCTGTTTTATCCTGCACGACAGATCGCCTCTGCGGCAGTTTTTTCTGACCTGGGCTATATGCCTGTGTATAGCCTTCCATCTTTTAATCTGTCTTTTATCCTCATCCCCCAGGCGTCTTCCCGTATAATAGCGGCAGTACCACTGGAACCAGCCTCTGGGGTCTTCGCCGTAAATCCATCCCTTTTTTCTCCAGTATGAAAGCGGCTGGCTGGCGTTTATGCCGAAGTAATTCAGGTAAGGATCGTGTTTTTCCGGGCATAGTTTAGCTTTTTTAAACCAGTCGGCAGGGAATTCCCTGCGGCAGTCGGTCATGTATTTTCCGCCGAACACGCCAAGTCGCAGCATATCTTTCGGGGTAAGGTCGGGCGTGAACTCCGGATCGAAGTTTCTGCCGGGCGGATTGACGCGCTCATAAACGTATTTTTTCTGCATTTTGTCGTTTACGAGAACTTTCTTTTTCATATTAGATTCCTTTGTCTTTTTTCGGAAGATAAACGTCGGGAGCTGTATTTGTGTGTCCTTTGTCCGGAGAGTAAGTTCTCCAGTCCTTTGTCTCTATTGTAATTTTTTTATCTTTATGGTTTTTGCTTCTGAATATCAGCCATGCTCTGTCGTAAGGGTGCTTCATGGGCCTTTCTATACCGAATAAGGTCGTATACCTCGTTCCGTAGTGTGCCGAACTTTTCGCGATGTATCCCCCTTTATCTCCGGAGACGCATAGATCCTTAGGTTTTTCCTCACCTTCGCTTAAAGAATACTCGTAAATCTCAAAAATCTGTTCTATTTTCTCTTTGTCGCGTGCCAGCGGCTTTTTCAAAACCAGTAAGACCTTTACGTTTTTCAGGGGTTCTTTTGTCCCGGCCTCAAATACCTTGCCTTTTACCCTGAAAGTTACTGTCCGCTGCTCCCGCACGTCGGTTATTCCTAAAACGAATATAGCGGATATTATCAAACCGAGTATCGTAAAGACGGTTTTTTTTCGGCTTTTCCTATTCATCAAAAAATAGTTATTCTGATCGGAGCAGGAACTTTTTATCGGTATCCCACGTTACCTGCTTCAGTTGATGGGTTTCATCCAGCCAGTACCTGGCCGATATATCTTCGTTTTTGTTCAACTGCGAAAAGACATGGTATCCATTGTCTGTCCCCCAATACACAAGAGTACACCCTTTTTTAAGATGCATTTCGCATGATTCAAGGATATTAAGTTTTAGCACGGTGTTTTTATCAAAAGGGAGGATCTTTACTATGTCAAAAATCATGAAGTCGGTTACGGTGTTTTCAGGAAGCGGAGTCGTTATCCTTGACCCCTCTTTCGCTTTTATTATGCCTTCGGGAACGGAATCGTCGGGGTCATACAAAAAAGAGGCATCGATTAACGTTTTTTCATTATCTCTGTCATAGACACTGTGATCGGCCAGTCTCAGATTAGCATTGTCCGTGTAACCTGTTGTAACCAGAAGGTTTTGTCTGTCGCCGGATTCCAGTTTGAAGTTATACCGGAAATTTTGATATAAATCGGGAGAATGCCTGATAGAGAGGGTTCCGGCGGGCTCTCCGTCTATAAGATAATCGTAAATATGTCTTGAATCGAGCAATGAAAAGTCAGGCATGTCTTTAATCCGTACCTGCCCCATAAGGAGAGTCCCTTTTTGGAATTTCTCGATGAGTTTCTGTTCCTGACTATCGGTCAGCGAGTAATAATTTGTTATATAGCCTCCGTCCGAACTGATGGATACATAAGCCTTCATACCTTTTATGGGGTAGTAATAAATAGTGCCGCTCGTCATGGGTCTTTTATTTTTTACTACGCTGTAACAATGGCCCGTAAAGACCTCAGGGATGTTTTTAACAGTAAGTGGCTCGACAAGCTCAAACTCTACTTTTTTATATACCCTCCCTTTGCGCGGTTCTCTGTCTATTATCTTTACGGATTTAACTTTCGCTATGGCTTTTATCTCAGACTCTTCTTCCCGCTGTTTATAGATATAAGGGGGCAGGACAGCAAAGGCGTTAACGCAGAAACACAGGATAATCATCAGCGTGATGAAGCTTTTTCTCATGTATTCAGTTTACCATAGTTACCTTGTGATTGACAACAGGTTATATAAAAGGTTATAATTTATTTAATAATGACCCCTTTTAAAAATACTAAAATTTTTGCGAGCTGTATACTCACCGTAATATTCTTTTTCGTGTCTTCTACTTTATGCGAAGAAAATAAAAAAGTAAGCCGTAAAATCGGTTCAAAGGTATGGCGCAGCGGCTCTTCTCCTCTTGCGGACGCGCAGGTAGAGCGCCTTGCCCGTCATGTGGGATACCGGGGCGCGAGATTGCAGGAAGGCGAAGCGGATGAATCCGAAGACAGCGGATGGTTTAATTTTAATCTCGGGGAGTTTATATTCCGCGAGAAAGGAAAAAGGTCATACGAAGGAGGCAGAAACGTTGAGATTATGTCGATGCGGGGAGACATGAAGTTCAGGAGAAACCTTCATGATAACGGACTTAAACTCCTGGACTGTATAGATGACCGGGGCACAGGCCTTCAGGCTACTCTTATAGTGGATACACGTGACCCGATGTATAAAAAAGATCCCTCCAGGGCAAGAGTCTATATGATTTTCAGAGGGACTGAGCCAGGGGCCAAAACGGAGCGGAAAAGCTTCTGGTCTCTTCCAAAAGACGTGAAGGCCGATATCGGGGATATAGGTTACGAGGAATACGCGAAAGCCAAGGATAAATTATCGGAGTGGGCTAAAAAATATTCCGGCAATATAACTGTGACAGGACACAGCCTGGGTTGTGCCTTGGGGCAGCGTTTCATAGCGGATAACGCCAAACACCTTAAACGGGCAGCATTTTTCAACGCTCCCGCGGTGGACAAAGAGACAAAGGAAAAAACCCGAAAAGAAGAACTTTTCGATAAAAACGGCAAGGCCAAGATCACTTACTATGTAAGCGCAAATGATCCCGTATCAGAGGCCGGCGGGGCCGAGCATTTATACGGGGACGTCTATCAGGTAGACGGCGGCAAGACCAGGACTTTTTTCAGTCAGTCCGATGAGACCAAATACATGGCGGAGCATACAGGCTACATGCTTCAGGAAAACAGCGAAACTTATGTTAAAAAGATAACCTTTGAAGCATGGCAGGAAAGACACACCTATGGCAATACCATAGACAGGGCTGTCACGGGCCTTTTAGATACTACATATAACTGGATTACCTTCAATTCTAATAAAGAATGGGTGCGTAAATTAGCCACTAAAGACGCTATCCCTGTGGAAAAGTATGTACATATAAACGAAACAATGGCCGAGATGGAGGCCTTAATCGAAAAAGGTGATCCCACGAGCGTTCAGAAAGCGCTTGATATGGGATATAAGCTCAAAGAATCCATTCCTCCGGAGAAAGAAAGCGACTATAATTTTATCCTTAGTTTCGATATCGATAATGCCGTGGACCTGGCCTCCCGGAAGTGGCTTGAGCTTAAGGAAAAAGGTATTAAAGAGGTAAAATTTCCAAAGATCGAGAATATAAAAGCTACTTTAGGGGATTTTGACGGGCCTGAGTTTACTGATTCCGCGAAACTCGGGGATGTGCTCGCTTTCAGTGTCAAGCGAACAGGGATATGGACTGAGGATTTTACCGTTGAGTGGCTCATGAACGGAATTACATATAAGAAAGAACCGGCTGATAACGATAAGATCCATATCCTGCGCTTCGATACAGATACCCTGGATACAGGCTCGTATGCTCTCGCAGTAAGGTCTATAGACAATGAATCAGGGAAAATAGTTTCTCATAAAAAAGTAAAATTCAGGCTTAAAGGGGACTATCCCGAGGACCTTCCTCCTTTTTCCGTAAAAGGCTACACGGGCGGTTACGGGCTTTCTCCCCTGTCGGGATACGTGAGTGAAGGTGACGATCTCTTTTTTAAGGCGGAAGTCCCTCATCCTAAAAGCGACGAGCCGCTTGTTACGAATCTTTTCTGGCAGTTATACGACTCAAAAGGTAATCCCGTCAAAAAAATAAAAAAAACTATTCCCGCGTATGAATCAGGCGGCAAGCGTGATTATAAGTTCAGTTTCAAAAATGACGGTTTTAAACCGGGTAAATACACTATAGCCCTTACTCATTCTCTTGCCGAGGACCCAAAGATAAGCGAGCAGGCTACTTTTGATTTTGAGGTACATGACGCGGTGAATATAAAGAAGCTAATCGTTACGGATAGCCCCGACGGCGACAGGCACAAAAATGTCCTGAAAAGCGACCGGTTCCCACATCTTTTCGTATATTATGATTTGGATGACAGCGTGTACGAGGTAAAGGTAAAGTTTATCGTAAGAGACGAGACCGACAACAAACTTCTTTATGAGACAACGACTAAAAAAGCAAGGAAAGAAAATACCGTTACCCAGCGCGTGGGCATGCTCCTGGACAGGGATATAGCGATTATCCCGGGCGGGCACAAAGCGAGTTTCAGGGCTGAGATAACATCTCCCGACAATAAGGTCAAGGAAGAAACTATAGAGTTTCTTGTAGAGGATTACGTAGTAAGTATTTCAATGCCGGATAAATTGAAATCAAATGAGACAGGTAATTTCAGGATCTCTGCGCCCGGGGGATTTCAAGAGCCTTACAAATTGTCCTTTGACTCGTCGAAGAATATAACGATTCACCACAAAAAAGATGCTTTAACCGGAAAGGTTACCCCGATTGCCGCGAGAGGTTCTCCCTATACAGCTTATATCTACGCGACTGTCACAGACTCTTCTTCCCCTGCCAAGGTAGGCAGAGGCAAGGCATCCTTTACCGTTATACCCCTTGAAGTGGTCAAGAAAGTCAAGGTTAAGCAAAAGAAGAAAAAGATTTCGGGTGAAATTGAATGGACAAAAGAAGACTTTTCCAGTTTAGGTCATACAGCTAAATACCAGGTCAAAAAAGGCACCAGGATAATGCACGGATCGTATTATGAATATTATCTTTCCGGACAGATGAAATATTACTGTACTTATAATAACAATAAAAGAATAGGCAATTGCAAAGGGTATTTTAAAGATGGTAGTATCTCATTGATAGAATCTTACTATGAGCCCGGAATATTAAACGGACAGCGCAGGGTTTATCATAAGTATAAAGATAAGCGTTATTTATATATTGATCAACGTTACGATATGGGACAGATGACCGTACATAAAGAGTATGATAAAGACGGAAATCTGACATACCACAGGTCTTTTGACAAGACAACCGGGAAATGGAAAAAATGGAAGTAAATAACGCGGAAGTTTTAATCTAATATCTTAGCTTTGGGCTTTTCTTCTTTCGCATCGCTCCCGGTTTTTAATTCCGCTGCTTTATCCGCGGCGCCTAAGAGGTTTCCGGTATCGATATCATGGAACGCCTGCTGTTCGGGCATCTCATATCTTTCAGTCCAGAAACTCTCCTCTTTTCCCAGCACGAACGATAGTTTCTTTTTATCCTTAAGAAGAGGCCTTGCCCAGTGGTTAAGGTAATTAAGCGCGAACTCGTTGTCTTTAAGAGCGGTCCTCTCAAAAAGAAGGTTGTAGGCGCTTTCCTCCTTGCCCATCTGAAACATAGCGTTGGCCCTTATTATAGTCTCCATGTCTTTTATCGCTTCGCCTTCTTCCGTGTCTTTTTCAGAGAGTTCTTTTATTTTGCCGCACGCCTTTAAGGCCAGAGCCGGTTGTCCGGCGAGGTTTGCGGCATTGGCGTAATCCAGCCAGAAGCCCGATGTGTCTTTCAGTTCATCTTTTAGTTTAAGCAAGAGTCTGCCGGCGAGCTTCATCGGCGCGCCCTTAAGATATAGTTTTTCCCATAAGTCGTCTATATAAAGTTTTATCGCGTCTTTTTCAAGGACCCGGTCAAATAACTTTCCTGCCATATCGGATATGCCGGTGGCGTAACCGTCAATGGCTCTTTCGGCCTGAGGTATTTCTTTTATGGTTTCTGTGTCTTCTCCGTATGACGAAAGCTCCCTGTTTTTTAGATAAAACATTAAATAACTGCCTGTTTCCTGATCAAGTTTTTTTAATTTTTCCGCGGCTCTAAAATCTGCCAGCGTTTCTTTGGGGGGAGAATAGCGCATGTCCATACCGAAAATCGTTCTTCTCGCCCATATAGAGGCTTCTCTTGCTTTTCTTTCAAGCGCTTTATATTCAGAGAAGATCCTTATCAGGTATTCCATGGCTTGTTCTCTCGATGTATCTTCATCGCTGAAAGCGGCTTTTTTATACCATTTAACAGCTTCATCCACATCTCTTACCGAGTCCTGATAGAGATAATAGCTTCCTAAGGATACATAAGCGTCCGCATGTTTTTGTTCAGCAGCCTTTTTATACCAATACAGGGTTTTTTCAAGGTCTGGTTTTCCTTCCGGAGTGACTCCGCCAAGATATGCACTGCCCATGCTATTCATGGCGTCGGGATAATCCTGCGCGACAGCTTTTTTAAGCCATTTAAAAGCAGTTGTGTTATTTTGATTAACGCCGTTTCCCAGAGAATAAGCCATATATAATCTCATTTGGCCTTCAGGGTCGCCTGATTCAGCCGCTTTTTTATACCACTTAAACGCTTCCTCGTCATTATCTTTAAGCGCATATTTTCCGCCTATCTCTATCTGCGCTTCTGTATCCCCGTTCTTTGCTTTTTCCAGTAATTCGTTCTCTCCTTCTTTTATATCTTCCGCGATGACAGACTTTTGAAAAGCGAAAGATAGCATGAAAACAGAGATAATAGCGAATGCCAGACTTTTTTTAAGAAGGTTTTTCATAGAATATTCCTTTCTAATCCAATATGACTGCTTTTGGCTTTTCTTCTTCTTTTTTTGTTTCGACCGGTTTCTTTTCGAGTTTTGGCGCGGAAAAGACTTTGGGCTCAACCTCGTTGCCTTTTAAGTCAACGTATGTTTTTGGCGCGGCCTTTTGCTTTGTACCTCCTACGGATTTTTCGTTTACCCCCAGGAGAAACGCCAGTTTTTTCGGATTTTTG
>CAZEGO010000061.1:0-8482 GCA_964511955.1 uncultured Planctomycetia bacterium
CCCAAAGGCATAACGTCTCACGACGTGGTTCATTTTATTCGGCGCAGGCTCAGGATTAAGAAGGTAGGGCATGCGGGTACGCTTGACCCCATTGCCACGGGCGTTATGGTTCTTCTGCTCGGCAGCGCTACTAAATCGGCGGCTAAATTCATAACCGACGATAAAGAGTACGTCGCAGGCCTTTATGTCGGCACCAGGACGGATACTCAGGACTCGACGGGCAGAGTACTGGAGGAAGGATCCCCGGGCGGCCTCGGTGAGGAAAAAGTAAAAGAATGCCTGGCGTCTTTTTCCGGGGAGCTGATACAGACCCCGCCCATGATATCTGCGAAAAAGAAAAACGGTGTCAGGCTTTACGATTTGGCCCGTTCGGGTAAAACTGTAAGAAGAGAACCGTGCCGGATAACGGTGCATGAAATAGAGCTGGTGGATTTTAAACTGCCGGAAATAATATTCCGGGTAAAATGTTCCAAAGGGACCTATGTCAGGACTTTATGCGAGGATATAGGCAGATCGCTTGGCTATCCGGCGCACATGTATTCCCTGATCAGGACGGCATCCGGTAAATTTTCCCTGAAGGATGCGCACGATATAAAAAATGTCGGTAAAGAACATATCCTTTCTGTCTAAGATCAGAGGCCTCAATGCCACTATCGGTGTTTTTGACGGGGTACACGTAGGCCATAAAAAGATCCTGAAAAGGCTTATCGTAGAGTCATCGTCGAGAAATGTCAAAAGTCTGGCCGTTACTTTTTACCCGCATCCGAAAAGAGTGCTTGTGCCGGGTTCGAAAGTACCGTTTTTAACCTCTCTTGGCCACAGGATTGACCTGATAGAAAGTTCCGGAGTAGATTATGTACTGGTCGTAAAATTCACAAAAGAATTCTCCGCAATCAGCGCGGACGAATTTATAAAAAAAATTCTTGTACATAAGTTGAAAGTGAGAAAAGTTGTTGTAGGAAAGGACTTTGTATTCGGCCACGGAGGCGAGGGGAATTTTTCCCTGCTGAGAGACTACGGTCGACGTTACGGCTTCAAGGTGATCGGCGTGGCTCCCGTAAAGAGAAACCGCGTCACGGTTTCCAGCACACGTATCAGAAAATCTGTCGAGAAAGGACGGTTGAAGGAAGCTTCATCGATGCTGGGCAGGCCCGTAAGCGTACAGGGTACCGTGATAAAAGGCAGGAGCGTCGGAAGGGAATTAGGATTTCCCACCGCGAATATAGACCCTCATCACGAGGCGATTCCCCCCGGCGGTGTTTACGCCGTCGACGTCAGGATGAAGAAAAAGACCATGAGAGGAGTTTTAAATATCGGCAACAGGCCCACTTTCGGCGAACACCGGGAACCGGTCATCGAGCTACATATAATAAAATTTAAAAAAAATATATACGGACGTAATCTTGAAATAATATTCAGGCGAAAGATTAGAAACGAAAAAAAATTCAAATCCCCGGAGAGCCTCAGGGAACAGATAAGAAAAGACGTAAAAAAGACATCTTAAAACACCCCATATTTAGCATTCCATAATTACTCTAACCACATTATATTGTGTAAGTTAAAAAAATATCAATTTTATCTTGACAGTAAAATTGCGTTCGTGTAAACTTTAGATATCAAGTGGTTCAAAGTGGAGGAAAGTGGAGGATAAATGTTTTACGGTGAGTACGAACATACCTTGGACAGAAAAGGCAGACTCATAATACCCTCCAAATTCAGAGAAGCGCTCAAGGAACATTTTGTTGAGCGTTTTTTTATTACACGCGGACTGGATAAATGCCTGTTTATGTTCGCCGAGGACGAATGGAAGTCTCAGGAGCAAAAATTCAAGGCGATGTCTTTTACCAAATCCGAATATCGCCGTTTTAATAGATTATATTTTTCGGGTGCCTGTGATTTGACGCCCGACAAGCAGGGGAGGATCCTTATACCGTCTTACTTGAAAGAATACGCCTCCATCAAAAGGGATGTATATATTATTGGTGTTTCCAGCAGGATAGAGATATGGAGTAAGGACAGCTGGGAGGGGTATTACTCCACGTCGAAGGATTCTTTCGAAGAAGTAGCCGAAAAGATGATAGAACTAGAATAGGGGGGGGTATGAATTCCAGGCATAATAGTATGACTCATAACAGGACTACCGAATTCGCTGAAGCGGGTTGTTCCAATATTCCCATAGAATGTTTGCGTAAGATGAGGTCTCTGAATCTCGGCCTCGGTTCGTGCCCGTTAAGCTCCGAGGTTTACAAAATACTTAAAAGCAATAATGGAAGAAAAATATTTACATAAGCCCGTTCTGTTGGAAGAGGTCCTGGAATTTTTGGACCTTTCGGCGGGGAAGACTATAGTGGACGCTACCGTAGGAGGAGGCGGCCACTCGCGGCATATATTGGAAAGAATTTCTCCGGGCGGAACGCTGATAGGCATTGACAGGGACCCGGAGTCCTTAAAAATAGCTCACGAAAGACTCAAAGATTTTTCGGATTCCTCGTTTAAACTTGTAAACAGAAATTTTGTTTTTTTAAAGGAAATATTTTCCGATTTAAATATTGGAGAGGCGGATGGCATTTTGTTTGATTTGGGTATATCTAGCGTCCAGATGGAAACGGCGCAAAGGGGTTTCAGCATAAAAAACAACGGGCCGCTGGACATGAGGATGAACAGGTCCCGGGCCCTCACGGCGAAAGATATAGTAAACCGTATGAGCGAAAGAGATCTTTCTGACTTGATCCAAAAATACGGAGAAGAGCGGTTTCACAGAAGAATAGCCGGAAACATAGCAAGGAGCAGGAAAAGAAAGGAGATAGAGACCACGGGTGAGCTGGCATCGATAATTTCGGCCGGCATACCATATAAAAACAGAAGAGGAAGGATTCATCCCGCTACCAGGACGTTCCAGGCGATTCGCATAGCGGTAAACGACGAGTTAAAGGCAGTAGAAGAGGCTGTAAAAAAAGCCTCCGGCCTTTTGACTAAGAACGGTCGTCTTTGTGTGATAGCTTTTCACTCCCTTGAGGACAGGATAGTGAAGAATATCATGAAGAGCCTTAAACGCTCCGGGGATTTCAGGATACATACGAAAAAACCGGTAACGGCGGGCTCCCGGGAAACCGACATAAACCCGAGATCCAGAAGCGCGAAACTTCGGGTGGCCGAAAGGATCATATGAGCTGGTTCATTAAGAAACACAAAGCACTTATATGTATAATCGCGGCGACTGTTATCGCCCTCGTTTATGTCAATCAACAGGTCCTTATATATCAGATGGGCCTGCGCGTGAAAGAAAATCACAGGGTGTATTCAAAGCTTGTTGACCGCAACAAAATATTGGGATATAATGTACTTAATTTAAAATCACCTGTCACTCTCGAGACAAGACTCCTGGCTAAAAAAGTAGATTTGAACATGCCCCGTAAGTGGCAGGTCGTAAAACTCGATAGTTCCCCTGAAGATGTCATCCATAAGGACAAGGTTAAAAAAAGAGGTCTCTTTGCCAGTCTATTTATCGTAGGTCGGGAAGCCGAGGCCAGCCCGAATGTTAATGAAATTGCGTCTGTAAAGCAGGATTAACGCCAAAAAAACAGAATAATCGTGCATAAACTAATTACCCCCCGAATTAGAAGAGTTTTATATTGTTTTCTTGCGGTGTTCTCTCTTCTGGCGATCAGGCTGATGTTTGTCCAGCTCGGCGCCTCGAAATCACTCTCCAAACTTGCTGACGATCAATATAAGACTTTTGTCTGTCTCCTCCCGAAAAGAGGCGTTATCTACGACAGGAACATGAATGAACTCGCCGTATCGCTGAACCTCGATTCCCTTTATGTTGACCCGCTCATGGTCCGGGACAAGGAAGCCGCGGCGTCCGGACTTTCCGAGGCACTTGATATGGAAAAGGATTTTATAATCGACAGATTAAACGCTAAAGGGAGGTTCGCATGGATATGCCGTAAGCTTGACCCGGACAGGGAAAGAAAGGTTAAAAGGCTTTCGCTGGAAGGGATAGGTTTTGTAAAAGAGCCTCACCGGGTTTACCCTCATAATTTTCTTGCCAGTCACGTAATAGGGTTTGTGGGAATGGACGATGAGGGACTCGAAGGCCTGGAACTCGAATTCAACGACTCCCTGAAAGGGACCGTAGGGTGGCTTTATACCATACGGGACGCAAAACAGCGCACGGTTCCGGGATACGAATACAGAGAGATACCGCCGGCCGACGGAAACGATCTAGTGCTTACCATAGACAGTGTAGTCCAGTCTATAGTCGAAAAAGAATTAAATGCCGCTTTTGAGAAGCATAACGCCAAAGGCGGCAGTGTTATAGTGATGAAGGCTGAGACAGGTGACATTCTGGCGCTGGCGAATAGGCCGTCTTTCGACCCTAACAATATAAAGGAATACAAAACATCCGACAGGAGAAACAGGGCCGTCTGTGATTTTTTCGAGCCGGGCTCGAGTTTTAAGATTGTCGACGCAAGCGCGGTTTTCGAAGAAGACGTTGTTTCGCCCGACGATGAGTTTTTTTGCGAGAACGGCGAGTTTCAATGGGGCAGGCACGTTTATCATGACCATCACCCGTACGGATGGCTCAAGTTCAGTGACGTAATAAAGCACTCCTCGAATATAGGTACCATGAAGTCAGCCCTGAAGCTCGGGGAGGATAAACTTTACAGATACATAAAGCGTTTCGGGTTCGGTAAGAAGACCGGCATAGAACTTCCCGGCGAGGTAAAGGGTATCGTGCGTCATCCGCGTAAATGGTCGAAGATGTCTATCTGCAGCATTTCCATGGGCCAGGAGATTACGGTTACCGCGCTTCAGCTTGCCTGTGCTTTCGCCTCCATAGCCAACGGCGGGTATTACATGAAACCGCGCATAGTGGACAGAATTCAGGACAAGACGGGTAACGTAATAAAAAGATACGAACCCAAGAAGATGCACAGGGTCCTCACTGAGGCGACTGCCCGAGAAATGAGGAAAATTCTGAGGGGAGTGGTGAAGGACGGTACCGGGCAGAAAGCCGAGGTAGAGGGATATTTTCCCGCGGGCAAGACGGGAACGGCGCAGAAGATAAAAGAGAGCGGCGGGTATTCGCACAGGAAATTCACGGCTTCCTTTATCGGGTTTTTGCCTTACGATGATCCTGAGTTTGTTATAGCGGTGATAATGGATGAGCCGGGACCCGTATATTACGGCGGAAGCGTATGCGCTCCGGTGTTTCAAAAGATAGCCGACCGGCTCGTGAGATATTATAAATTACCGCTGCGTACCTGATAAGGTGACTATGAAACTGAAAAAAATAATAGACGGACTAAGCGGTATGAAAAAGACGGAAGGCAAACTCTCTTTCGACATAGACGGTGTTTCGCATGACTCCAAGGCCGTGAAAGACGCTTATCTTTTCGTAGCCGTTAAAGGCAAAAAATTTGACGGGGCAGATTATGTGAACGAAGCTATAGACCGGGGCGCAAGAGCTGTTATACTCGATGTTGGAAAAAAGAGCTTTGATATCCACAGGAGGGGCGCTACCTTTATATATGTCACGGATGCCGGATCGGCTATGGCCGAAGTCTCCAGAGCATTTTACGGTGACGTTTCCGGAAAAATGACTCTGGTGGGCGTGACCGGTACCAACGGGAAAACCACGGTAACCTATCTCATAGAAAGCCTTCTTAGGGCGAAAAAGGAAAAAACAGGCGTCATAGGCACGATAAATTACAGGTTCGGGGACAGGCTTATACCTTCCTTGAATACCACGCCGGGTTCCCTCGAGCTATACGGGATGTTAAGTGCGATGCTCAGGGATAAAACGAAAAACTGCGTACTTGAGATATCCTCTCACGCCCTGGACCAGGGGAGAGTGGACACGCTTTTGTTTGACGCCGCCGTTTTTACGAATATCAGCTCCGAACACATGGATTACCACGTCGACATGGAAAATTACCTGATATCCAAGAAGAAATTATTCGACAAGATAAAGCCCGGGGGCTGTGCTATAGTGAACTCAGAAGATCCTCGCTCCGGAGAAATAATAAAAACCGTGAAAAAAAACGGAAGCGCCAAGGTCGTTACTTTCGGCGTTAAAAGCGGCGATGTCACTGCTCGGGGCATAAAAATTTCGGTCGACGGTATCAGCTTTGACATAGTTACGGATCTTTTTTCGGGCAGGCGCATACCCGTAAGGTCGGATCTCATAGGAATGCATAACGTTTACAATATTCTTTCAGCGGCGTGTTTCGCGCTTTTTTCCGGCATGAATGACGATGAAATATCGAAAGGTATAGAAAGCCTGACTACTATACCCGGAAGGCTCGAGAGGATAGACTGCGGCCAGGATTTTATGGTATACGTGGATTACGCGCATACCGCAGACGGTCTCGAAAACACCCTTAAGACTCTAAGGGGGTTGACGCGTAAAAAGCTTATCGCTGTTTTTGGGTGCGGGGGCGACAGGGATAAGAGCAAGAGGCCTGATATGGGAAGGATTTCCGCGCGGTTCTGCGACAGGGTGTTTATAACCAGCGATAATCCGCGCAAAGAGGATCCCTTGAGTATAATAGAAGACATAAAAAAAGGTTTTGGGCCCGGTTCCGGAAAAATTACGGTTGAGGCCGATCGATACAAGGCGATATCCGAAGCTCTGAGAGAAGCGGAAAAAGGGGATATAATCCTTATTACGGGCAAGGGTCACGAGACATATCAGGTTTTCGCGAACTACACGTTCCCTTTTGATGACAGGGAAGTGGCCAGAAAGATAATAAACGGGATTTTGGATTCAAGGCCATCCGCCGTGAGCGGATAAAAAGGAGAAAAATATGTTTACAGTAAAAGATATCCTGAGGGCTTCCGGAGGCAGATTGCTCTCCGGGAAGGAAGAGGATATTGTAAGAAGCGTGTCTACCGATACGAGGAGGATTAACGGAGGCGAGCTTTTTGTCGCAATAAAAGGACAGAAGTTCGACGGACATAATTTTATACTCGACGCCGTTTCAAAAGGAGCCGGCGGTATCCTTGTCCAGGACGGGTGCATAACAAACGCGAATTTCAAGGTCCCGGATATTGCTTTTGTTTCGGTTCAGGACAGCATAAAGGCGCTCGGGGACATGGCCCATCTTCATAGAATGAGATTTGATATCCCCCTTATAGGTGTGACAGGCTCGAACGGTAAGACTACCACGAAGGAGATGATATCCTCTATCCTGTCGAAAAAGTTTAACATCTTAAAAAACGTTGGCACCGAGAACAATCACATAGGTGTTCCGCTTACATTGATGCGCCTCGCCGCGGAACATAAAATGGCTGTTGTGGAAATGGGGACCAATCGTCTGGGAGAGATACGGCGCCTGTCGGAGATAGCCCGTCCGGTTAAAGCGGTTATTACAAATATAGGCCCTTCGCATCTCGAGCATCTTAAAAACCTGGAGACCGTGTTCAGGGCCAAGAGTGAGATAATTGAATACATGGACAGTGGCTCTCTCCTGTTCTTAAACGGGGACGATGGTTTCCTGAGTAAACTTAAAGCGCCCTCGAAGATCATAAAATTCGGCATGGGTAAGGACTGTGATTTCCGCGCCGAGAAGATTAAGCAGGAACCGGATCATATGACTTTCTGGCTTAACGGCGAAACCGAAATCACGCTTAACGTCGTCGGAAGGCACAATATATATAACGCGCTGGCCTCTATCGCGGTCTGTTCGGATGCGGGCGTTCCCATGGACGACATAAAGGAAGCGCTGAGCGATTTCATGCTCCCTAACATGCGTATGGAGGTGAGGAGGATAGGTAACATAAAAATAATAAACGATTCCTACAACTCCAACCCCTTGTCCATGAAACAGGCCATAGAGGCACTGAGAGACTTGACCACCAAAGGAAGGAAGGTATTGATAGCCGGCGATATGCTTGAACTGGGGAACCTGTCGGGGAGATTTCATCATCTCGTCGGTAAACAGGCCGCCGAATGCGGGGTAGACCTTATAGTGGCTGTCGGCAAACTGGCTCAGCACGTGGCCGAAGGCGCGCGTGAAGCGGGCATGAACCGGAAAAAGATAAGGTTGTGCAACATTATAGACGAGGCTGCAGATGTTGCCATGGATTTAATCAAAAAAGGGGATACCGTACTGGTAAAAGGTTCCCGCGCCATGAAAATGGAACAGATAGTGGAGGAGCTGGAGAGCCAGTTTAAATAATATGTTATATTACCTGCTTTATCCCTTAAAAGAAGTTTTCTTTGTGTTTAACGTTTTCCGGTATATCACGTTCAGGGCGGCCTTCGCCGGGATAACCGCTTTTATTATTACCGTTATTTTTTCCCCTCCTATAATAAGTAAGCTTCGTTCCATGAAAGTCGGTGAAAAGGTAAGGCAAAAGCATTGCTTCGGATTGTACGAACTTCATAAAGACAAACAGGGCACTCCTACGATGGGAGGAGTCCTGATACTTATAGGCGTGTTTACTTCCACTATACTGTGGGCCGACATTAATA
>CAZEGO010000062.1:0-8444 GCA_964511955.1 uncultured Planctomycetia bacterium
TCATAATCATCAACGTCAAATATCCCTATGTTCCTTGGGGCATTGGCTATTATTTTAAGAAGATCAAATATAGCTTCAGGATTTTCAGGCATCGCGTTTTCAATGCGCGAATCCATAGGAACACGTAACGTATCGTGGGCTGAGCATATATTACCCGGCCATACAACTACAGCTAAAAAAAATAAAAAAATAATGTTCTTCATAAGAAACTCCTTATTAATTTTAATTAAATTGTTTATAAAAGTAATTAAATACTATCTTAAAAAAAAGACTTTGTCAATCTTTTTATGAAAAAATAATTTTAAAAAATTTCTTTTTGCCTACCCTTATTCTGTACTCTACGAAATTCTTTAACTTATATTCTATTGACTTAAGTCTTTCGCCATTTACTTCTATTGCCCCTTGGTGGACAAGCCTCCTGTACTCACTCTTACTGGGGCATATTTTTTCATTTAATAAAAAATCGCAAAGGCTTTCATTATAAGGCCTTGTGATTAGTTCAAGCTTTGTAAAAGGATCTCTTTTCTGAAATTTATTTTCGAAATCTTTAAAAGATATATCAGCCTTATCTTTACCATGATAGTGCCCCACAACTATGCGAGAAAGCTTTTTCTTGGCATCCATAGGATGCAATTTCTTCACCTTTTTTAGGTCCTCATCCGTAAGAAGCTCGTAATATTGCATCATAAGATCATCCGATACCGACATCAATTTTCCGAACATCTCTTCGGGAGACTCATCTATACCTATGTGATTACCGAAAGACTTGCTCATCTTTTTCTGGCCATCAAGCCCTACCAAAAGAGGCATCATTATGACCACCTGCTCTTCCTGGCCATAATCCCTCTGAAGCTCCCTACCCATAAGAAGATTGAACTTCTGGTCAGTGCCACCCAATTCAACATCAGCCTTTAAATAAACAGAATCATACCCCTGAAGCAATGGATACATGAATTCAAGAAGGCTTATATTTTTACCGGATTTATATCTCTGGTTAAAATCTTCTCTCGCAAGAAGCTGGGATACCGTGGTATGAGCCGTTAGCTCAAGTGTATCCCTTAATCGCATACCCCTAAGCCAGGTACTATTGAACACAACTTCTGTCTTGGACTCATCCAGTATCTTAAAGACCTGCTTTTTATAAGTAGCGGCGTTTTCCTTCACCTCTTCCTCGGTAAGACGCTTTCTTACTTCGCTCCTGTCGGTAGGATCGCCTATCATACCGGTGAAATCTCCTATAAGAAAAACCACACGATGCCCGATATCCTGAAAATGCCTGAGCTTACGCAGAAGTACCGTATGCCCCAAGTGTATATCGGGAGTGCTCGGGTCAAATCCCGCTTTTACTATAAGGGGTCTTCCCTTCCGGAGCTTATATTTAAGCCCTTTTTCGGATATGATCTCTACAGTTCCACGCTTGATTAAGTCTAATTGCTTGTTTATGTCCATATTTTGGTTCAAGGCTCAAGGCTCTAGGCTCAAGGCAAAAAATTCAAAAGCTTTTTAGCATTTCTGCCTTGAACCTTGAGCCGCGCGAAGCGCGTTATTCTTCCTTTTTCTTGAGACTAAGTCCTATCTTCCTCTCCTCTTCATCTATCTTTATCACAACAGCCTTGACCTTATCCCCTTCCTTGAAATGCTCTTCTATCTTCTGCGTGGGGTCAAGGTCAAGTTCCGATACGTGAATAAGCCCTTCCAGGTCTTTTTCTATTTCTATGAAACAGCCGAAACTTGTGACCTTTGTAACGGTCCCATCCACTTCGGTACCCAGTGCGTATTTCTTTACTATCTCCGGCCACGGGTCGGAAATCAGCTGTTTTATCCCCAGGGACATCCTCTGGTTATCCGGGTCCACGGAAAGAACCATAACCTCTATTTTCTGGCCTTTTTTGAGAAATTCCTTGGGGCTGTTAATTTTTCTTGTCCAGGACATATCGCTTACGTGAACAAAACCTTCTATCCCTCCCTCTATCTCAACGAAAGCACCGTATTCTGTAAGATTCCTGACCTTACCCTCTACTTTAGTGCCGGGTGGGAACTTTTCCTTTATATCCAGCCATGGATTGGGTTCGACCTGCTTGATCCCGAGCGATATTTTCTTGTTCTCGGCATCCATGTTCAACACCATGGCCGCCACCACGTCACCTATGGCCAATACATCTCCGGGGTTATTTATCCTGGAAGTCCATGAAAGCTCGGAAACATGAACGAGTCCTTCCACTCCCTTTTCCAACTCCACAAAGGCTCCGTAAGGCATGATGTTCACGACTTTGCCTTTTACCTTTGAGCCGACAGGATATTTTTCTTCTACCCCCTGCCATGGACTTTCGGTTTTCTGTTTTAAGCCGAGGGACACTTTCATGCTTTCTTTATCAAAATTAAGCACTACAACCTCTATATTATCGCCTATAGCCAACATTTCACTGGGGTGCGATATCCTGCCCCAGCTCATATCCGTTATGTGCAAAAGTCCGTCTATGCCTCCGAGATCAATAAACGCACCGAAATCGGTGATATTCTTTACCGTCCCTTTGCGCAATTCACCTACTTTGATTTCTTCCAATAGACGTTTTTTAATTTCTTCTTTTTCTTTTATAAGCGCATCTTTCCTCGACAGCACAATATTCTTCCTGGCTTTGTTCATCTTAACTATTTTAAAACGCAGCTTCTGGCCCACCAGCTGATTTACGTTTCCGAAGCCTTTGAGGGCCACCAAAGAAGCGGGTAAAAACGCCTCTATGCCTACGTCCACCATCAGGCCGCCTTTAACTTTTCTCAGGACTCTTCCGTCTATAAAATCGCCTTCGTTAACTTCGTTAACGATTTTATTCCAGCCCTGGGCCCTTTCGGCTTTTCTTTTGGAAACGACGATCATCCCATCTTCGTTTTCCTTAGACTCCACAAGGACCTCGAACTCGTCTCCCACTTTTACCTCTTCCTCGCCTTTGAATTCCGATAAAGGAACGATACCTTCGGACTTGTATCCGAAATCCACATACACGTCTTTTTTTCCTATCGCTATTACCTTGCCCTTTACAATATCTCCCTCGCTTAGCTTACGGAAAGATTTCTCGTAAGCCTCAGCTAGATTAAATGTCGCATCTTTTTTGGTCTCTTCCGTCATGATTATATTCCTTCCTTTTATTATTTTTATTTTATAGGGTGAGGTTCAGGCTAAAGTTAAGATTTTTCTCAACCTCATCCTTAGCCTTGACCTATCTTTTTAATCTTTGCGGCTACTTTCTTTACCATGTTGTCCGGCGTAGAAGCTCCGCTTACTACTCCGAAACATTTTTTATTTTTAAACCATTTTTTCTCTATCTCGTAATCTGTTTCGATATGATAACTATCCACTCCCCTTTCCTTGCAAATTTGCCAAAGCCTTCTGGTGTTGGCACTGTTCTTTCCGCCGACGACTATCATTACGTCGCATTTTTCCAAAAGTCCGCGCGTCAATATCTGTCTATGCGCGGTGTCGTTGCATATAGTGTTAAAGATTCTTACTTCCGAAAAATCCTTTTTTAAGAGTATCTCCGATATGCCGGCTAAATAATTATCTTTCTTTAGCGTAGTCTGCGCTATCACGCCTATTTTTTTAGTTTTTATTTTTCTTCCGGCCAGGCTTAAAAGAGCCTTTACTTCAGGGTGTTGTTTGTCCCCTATTATTAATATCCTGTATCCTTCGGATTTTAATTTCTTGACTATATTATGCGCCTGCTTGACAAAAGGACAGGTGGCGTCGATAACTTTCAATTTTTTCTCGCGTATCTTATGGATGACCTCCGATGAAACACCATGTGACGATATAATAACCGTTCCTCTATCTATACCCTTTAAGCTCTTTATAACTTTAAGGCCTTTTTTCGAAAGATCGTCGACTACCTGTGGATTATGTATTATTGACCCCAGTGAATATATATTTTTTTTATTCTTCGAATTCTTGAGTGATTCCTCAGCTATGTTTATAGCTCTCTTGACTCCAAAACAAAAACCCGAATGGCTCGCTACTTTAACTCGCATTTTCTCTTAAGCGTTTTATTTCGCTCATTACCTTTTCGGCGACATTAGCGTATCTTTCTTTTTTACTACATGAAAATTTATTTTCAAACTTTATGGGTTTACCGTAATATATCGAAACATCGCCGGGCTTAGGGAACTTAGCGCCTCTGGGCCATGCATCCCATGAGCCTTTAACGTAACAGGGAAGGATATCTACTCCTGTCATAACCTGTAAGAAACCTATGCCAAGTTTCGGTTCTTTAAAATCGCCGTCTTCCGAACGCGTGCCCTCCGGAAACACCAGTATAGGCTTACCTTTCTTTAACTCGTTAAGCGCCAGCTTAAAAGCTTTAAAATCTGCAGCGCCCTCCCGTTTAAGGGAATAAACATGTAACCAGTTAAGCATCTTACCGAAAGGCTTAAAACGGAACAAACTTTCCCGGGCTAAATAAGTCAGCTTAGACGGAGTGGTTAAGCCCACTACTATAGGGTCAAGAAAACTTACATGGTTAGGCGCAACTATAAAAGCGCCTTTTCTCGGAAAATTTTCCGTCCCGAAGGATTTCATCTTAAAAACTATTTTAAAGATCGGGCGTAATATAGTTACTACGAAAAAATGAAACATTTAATTTAGCGATGAGGGATAAGCGATATGGGATAAGGGACCTGCCTGCCGGCAGACAGGCATGAAGCAAGGTTATATAATTTTATATCGAGTCTCTTATCGTTTTAGCTTTATCCAGTATTTTTAAAAGTTCCTTGTCTTTTTTACTCTTTAATGCCTTTTCCAATTTTAACAGTTGTTTTTTGAATAAATTTATATCTCTTGCCAGGTTCTTTTTGTTTGTTTTAAATATGTCTTTCCATAGTTCGGGAGAACCCGATGCTATCCTGCTGACATCCTTAAAGCCTCCTGAGGCAAACTTCAAATCTTTTTTTGAACAGCTGTTAGATAATGCCACACTTAAGGCGTGGGGCAAATGACTTACCTTGGATACTATCTTATCATGCATGTCCGGGCTCATGTTTTCCACTTTCATGCCTAACGCCTTCCAGAATTTATTTACTTTGGACAAAGCTTTTGAGTCTGTCCTTTTTGCTCTTGTCACTATACAGGAAGCGTCTTTGAACAAGTCCTTCTCGGCATGCCACAAACCCGATTTTTCGGAGCCTGCCAAAGGATGACTGCCGACAAAATTTACGCCTTCAGGCATTGCCTTTTCGCAATGTTTTACGATATCACTCTTTGTGCTCCCGGCATCGGTAACTATGGTGCCTTTTTTCAAAAATTTCGCTATGAGCGAGGTTAA
Organism: uncultured Planctomycetia bacterium; assembly: GCA_964511955.1. Classification (GTDB taxonomy): domain Bacteria; phylum Omnitrophota; class Gorgyraeia; order Gorgyraeales; family Gorgyraeaceae; genus CAZEGO01. The sequence goes on from CAZEGO010000062.1 coordinate 5,310, forward strand.
TTTCATTACTTTATCCACAGGGGTACACAAAATAATAAAATCCGATTCGCTTACGGCCTTTTTAAGATCGAGCGTCACTGAATCCACCGCCTTTAAGGATAAGGCCTTTATCAGAGTGCTGCGACGCCTGGAAACACCTATCACTTTATCGGAGAGGTGTTTTTCTTTTATGGCAAGTCCGAGTGAACCGCCTATCAATCCTAAGCCTATAATAGTAATTTTTTTAAACATAATATATTAAATCCGAAATCTGAAACGGAAAAAAGGATTATCTGCAAATTTTAAATTTTGTATTTCGAATTTCGAATTTGTTTCGGATTTCGGATTTCATATAGTTCTATTTACTGCCTTCGCAACCGGCTTTAATTCTTTCATCATTTTCTTGAATTTCTCGGGTAAAAGCGACTGAGTACCATCCGAAAAAGCCTCTTCGGGAGCAGTGTGTACCTCTATCATCAAACCATCCGCCCCGGCCGCAATAGCCGCCTTAGCCATCGGAACGACCAGGTCCCACTTACCGGTCCCATGGCTGGGATCCACCATTACGGGCAAGTGACTCAGTTTTTTAATAACAGGTACGGCGCTTAAATCTAAAGTATTCCTGGTCGAATCCTCGAACGTCCTTATGCCTCTTTCGCATAATATACAATCCATGTTTCCGTTTGATAGTATATATTCCGCGGACATCAAAAGTTCTTTAATAGTCGTCGACATCCCCCTTTTTAGAAAAACAGGCTTTTTACGCAACCCTACTTCTTTAAGTAAATTAAAATTCTGTATGTTCCTGGCTCCTACCTGCAGTATATCGGAATATTTCTCGATTAAATCTATGTCTCGTATATCCATAACTTCCGTTATAACCTTAAGGCCTGTCCTCTTTCTGGCTTCTTTAAGATACTCCAATCCTTTTTCTCCCAAACCCTGAAAACTATAAGGTGACGTCCTGGGTTTAAACGCTCCTCCTCTTAATATAACGGCACCCGCTTCTTTTACGCTATCGGCTATGCTAAGAAGAGTTTTTAAATTCTCTACCGAACAGGGCCCCGCCATAACTACTATCTTTTTACCTCCTATCTTTATACCTCTAACGTTTATTACGCTGTCCTCTTTTTTAAACTCCCTGGACACAAGTTTATAGGGTTTCAGGATAGGCATTACCTTCTCTACCCCGGGAAACGCCTCGAGAGGCTGGACTCTTAAAATATCTTCCTCGCCTATAACGCCTATAATGGTGCGCTCTATGCCGCTGGAAACCATGGGCTTCAGGCCGAGCTTCTTAACTTTTTCTATAATATGGTCTATATCTTTTTTCTTTGCTTTTGGTTTTAGGACTATTATCATATCAACTCCCGATAGCACTGTCATTGCGAACGCAGTGAAGCAATCTCATAATATTTTCGCTAAAAAGTTTTTAAGTGGCTTTCTCCGAGATTGCTTCTTCGCCTGTGGCGAATCGCAATGACAAACTATATTATTTTTTTCAATTCTTTAACAAATCTCTTGTTTTCCTTTTCGGTTCCTACTGTTACTCTTATAAAACTATCCATTCCCCATGATTTCATATTACGTACTATAACGCCCTTTTTAAGAAGTTTCTGGCAAATCTTATCTGCGTTTTTTCCGATCTCGACGAGAACAAAATTAGTCACGCTAGGTATATATCGTATTCCTATTTTGTTAAACTCGGAATATAAAAATTTCTTACCTTTCTGCGTGCACTTCAAGGTCATAGAAAGGAATTTCTTATCCTTAAGCGCAGCCAGAGCGGCGGCTTGTGCAAGTGAATTAACGTTAAAAGGTTCCCTGACGGCTTCAAGGCTTTTAATTATATCGATATTAGCAACCCCATATCCTATCCTCAGCCCCGCTAAACCGTATGATTTAGAAAAAGAGCGCGTTACTATTACGTTTTTTTTTGAAATATAATCCAGTCCATTAGGATAGTCTCTCTCTCTGACAAAATCAAAATAAGCCTCATCCATAAAAATCAGAACTGAATCAGGAAGTCCTCGGAAAAAATTATCCAGCTCGGATTTCGTAACATAAGTGCCGTTTGGGTTATCCGGATTGGCTATAAACATAATCTTCGTATTCCTGGTTATGGACGCCTTCATGTTTTTAAGATCATATTTAAAATATTTTGTCGGGATTTTTTTTATTTTAGCGCCCTGTATCTTTGCGGCTATGCAATATATCAAAAAAGTCGGATCGGCGACTATCACTTCGTCGCCTTCATCGACAAATGCCCTTAATGCCAGAATTATAAGCTCGTCGGAACCGTTACCGAAAATGAATTGCTCCGTTTTTATCTTTAGTTTTCTGGACAAAGCTCTTCTCAGGTAAAAACAGCTCCCTTCCGGATATCTGTTGATGTTATCCAGATTCTTCCTTATGGCGGATAAAGCCTTTGGCGAAGGTCCGAAGGGATTCTCGTTGGATGCCATCTTAAACACGTCCGTGAGACCCAATTCCCTTTTAACCTCACCGATAGGCTTACCCGGCTGATAACTCTTTATATTTGATATAGCTTTGCGTGGCTGCATAATATAATCAAATCCTAAATTCTAAATCCGAAATTCGAGACAAATTCATCCGCCTCAGGCGGACGGATTTCGTGCTTCGAATTTTTACACTGCTACCGGATACGATCCCAGCACTTTCAGATACGTACAGTGTTTTCCCAGCTCCTTTAGCGCTTTCTTTACGCTTTTATCCTCATGATGACCAAGCATGTCCACGAAGAAATAATATTCCCACGCTTTCCTCCTGGAAGGCCTGGATTCTATTTTCGTGAGATTCACTCTGTTTTCCTTGAAGGGCGTCAACATATCATGAAGCGCTCCCGCCTTGTCTTTACCTGAAAACATTATCGATGTCTTATCTTTTCGGGTGGGAGACGGCTCATATTTACCTATGATCAGAAAGCGCGTAACGTTACTTACGCTGTCCTCTATGTCTCTGGCTAATATTTTAAGATTATGTTTGTCCGCGGCCAGTTTATTTCCTATGGCGGCGGCGTTTTTTTCCTTTGCGACTATTTTTGCCGCCTTACTGGTAGTGGAGACCTCTATCAACTCGGCTTTCGGCAGGTTAGAGTTTATCCATGTCCTGCACTGTCCGAAGACATGAGGATTT